>JAGLQM010000129.1 GCA_023136815.1 Thermoplasmata archaeon | reverse complement strand
TGACACTTGCAGAGATAAAGGAGTTGCTCCAGAAGGAACAGGAAGTTCGTGTTCTAACAATGGAGCAGAATTATGCACTTGAGCATGCAATCAAATATGCTAGATTGGATGCAAAGGATGCAAGAAAGCTTGCTGATGAACTTGCTGGGATTGAGCCAGTCAGCGAGGCACTGGCCTGTAAACTTGTGGACCTGATGCCAAAGCATGAGGATGAGGTCAATGCGGTTTTCTTGAAAGAGAGGACAACTATTGACAATTCTACCATATCTCAAATACTGGACAAGGTCAAACAATACCTTTAGGTGAGATAAAATGGAAGATTATGCATACATATTGGATTATATGCCCCACGGGCGCTCGGACAAGCGAGGCTTCCGTAGGGAACCATTATCGTATGCTTTGGGCGATACGGAATTCAAGCTTTTCGAATTAACTCCTAAAGACAGTGTTGCTCTCGCTATCGGTGAGAGAGTTTACATTGGCAAAGATGTTAAAAAAAGAGATGCAATACTTCATGTGAAGCGCCGTGTTCGTTATGAAGATCTGACCAATGCTTCAATAAGCGAACTGCCATATGTCATCCAGGAGATAGTTCAAGATAGAGAAGCAGAGTTTGTGAAATTCTACAACAGCGCACAGCCAGTTACCACACGATTTCACATGTTGGAGTTACTGCCTGGGCTGGGAAAGAAATCCATGTGGTCCATTGTTGACGAGCGCAAGAAGAGTAAGTTCACAAGCTTCAAGGACATTGAGGAGCGTATATCATCAATACACAGGCCAGACAAGTTGATAGCCAAACGCATAGAGCAGGAACTGGCAGAAGCAGATCAAAAATACCATTTATTCGTTGCAAAATAGGAGATATTGATATGAAAGGAAAGGGCACTTGTAAGGGATGTGGCCGCAGAAGGCTCATCAACCTGTTAGGATTATGTAAACGCTGTAATAAGGACCCAACCCAGTTCCTCAGTAAGAAGGATATTGAGATGGCCCAGGCAGAGGCGGCAGCCGCTGCCGCAGCAGCCGCCGAACAAAAGGCAGAAGATGCAGCAGCCGCAGAGGCAAAAGAAGCAGTCGAAGGCGAGGAAGGAGCAGAATCTGGTGAAGCACCTGCAGAAGATGCTGGCGAAGAGAAGCCAGCTGAAGATGCACCCTCCAAGTAAGGTTCGCTGCTTTCGAGTCGGCTCGAAAGCAGAAGGTTCTAGGGTTCAGATTGTTTGACTGGAATATTCAAGCAATTAATAAGCTGGCTTCTATTGGAAGCCAGCGTACCTAACCCCTAACATCTAATCCCTAGCCCCTACTTTTTGGGTATTGGGCATTCCATCTTTACCTTTATGTATAAGTTGCCTAATACGAAGCCGAATGGCTGAGATTCATTGGCATACTTTGACTGAAGATGAGGCATTGTCCAAACTTGGTTCTGGAAGGTCTGGAATAACTTCCAATGAGGCCAAAAGCCGTCTTGAGAAGAACGGGCCCAACGAACTTACAGCCCAGAAAGGCACGTCTCCCCTGATAATTTTCCTGAGCCAGTTCAAGGACTTGATGGTTATTATCTTGATTATAGCCACAATAATCTCGGCGGCACTTGAGGAATATATTGATTCTATTGTTATACTGATTATTCTCATATTGAACGCTATCATTGGTTTTTCACAGGAATACAAGGCAGAAAAGGCGATTATGGCACTTCAGGCACTTGCTGCGCCCAATGCCACAGTTATTCGCAATGGTAAAGAATTGATAGTGCCTGCCAGGGAATTGGTAATTGGCGATATCATACTGCTACAAACAGGCTACATGGTGCCTGCTGACTGCCGTCTAATAGAAGCTATAAATCTCAAAATTAATGAATCCTCACTCACAGGAGAATCCAAAGCAGTCAACAAGAATGCCAGCGATGTATGTGATAAGAAAGCCTTCCTGGGAGACAGATTCAATATGGCGTTCAGCTCCACCACAGTAGAGTATGGGCGTGGAATGGCAATCGTTGCTGCCACAGGTATGGACACCGAGATTGGCCACATAGCAGATATGATTCGCAAGGTGGAGTTTGAACCCACTCCTCTTCAGCTAAAATTAGAAAAATTGGGAAAGCAGATAGGTGTTGCCATACTGGCAATCTGTGTACTTGTGTTCCTGGTTGAATTCATCCGTTCCGGCGGCGAGAATGTTCTGCATATTTTACTGGTTTCCGTAAGCCTGGCAGTGGCTGCAATCCCAGAGGGTTTGCCTGCTGTTGTTACTATTAGTTTGGCAATAGGCCTTCAGAGAATGTTGAAGAAACGGGCTTTGATAAGGCGATTACCTGCCGTTGAGACTCTAGGCAGTACAACAGTAATATGCTCGGATAAAACCGGAACCCTGACCAAGGGTGTCATGAACATAAGACTCATCAAAACGCTGGATAAGATATATGATGTAACTGGAGAAGGTTATGAGCCAGTCGGTCAATTTATTAGAGATGAGAAACCTGTTAATCTATCCGATGACACAACATTAAAAACCTTGTTAACTGCAGGAACAATGTGCAATGATTCCAAGCTGGAGAAGGAAGATGGCCACTGGGTGGTTCATGGAGATTCCACCGAAGGCGCTTTCATTGTGGCTGCCAGAAAAGCAGGCATTAATGGACAGGACCTGGTAAAACATATGCCGCGTTTTGCTGAAAATCCTTTCGATTCCGAGAGAAAGCGCATGTCCACCGTGCACAAGGATGGTTCTG
>JAGLQM010000128.1 GCA_023136815.1 Thermoplasmata archaeon | reverse complement strand
ATTGTGAATCCAAGACTCAGGAGGAGGAAGTGATTATATGGCATTACTAGAAGTACAAGATCTGAAAGTTTACTTTGATATTGTAAGAGGCCAGGTTAAGGCTGTGGATGGAGTTACATTCAAGCTGGAAAAAGGTGAGACAATGGGGCTTGTAGGTGAATCTGGTTGCGGTAAGACCACTGCTGCCTTTGCCATCACACGGTTGCTTCCTGACAATGGAGACATTGTCGGTGGAACAATAACCTTTGATGGCAGGATCATTGCAGGCAGCGAAGAAGAACGTTCACTCACCAAGAGAAAAAAGGCCAAGTATGTTGACCAGATAATGAGGGAAATCCGTTGGGATGAAATCTCTCTGATTTTCCAGAGTGCCATGAATGCTTTCAATCCGGTGCATAAGGTCGGCGACCAGATTGCCGAGGCAATTCTGGCCCATGAGGACATAAGCAAACAGGATGCCAGAAAGAGGGTGGTAGAACTGTTCAAATTGGTTGGCCTGGATGTTGGCAGAATTGACGCTTACCCCCATGAGTACAGTGGCGGTATGAGGCAGAGGGCCATGATTGCAATGGCTCTGGCTTGCAACCCGCAGCTCATCATTGCTGACGAGCCAACAACTGCTCTTGATGTGATTATGCAGGATCGTGTTCTGGCAGAGATTCGTGACCTCCAGAGAAAACTGGGTATGGCTATGATAATCATTACCCATGATATTTCAGTGGTTGCTGAAGTTGCCAAAAAAATAGCAATCATGTATGCTGGAAGACTAATGGAATATGGCGACATTACTGCCATATTCGAGCGCCCATCCAATCCTTATTCCATTGGATTGATGGCATCCTTCCCAAGTATCATTGGCGAAAAGAAACCACTATACTCTATTCCTGGCTCTCCACCCGATTTGGCTAATCCCCCGTCCGGCTGTAGATTCCATCCCAGATGCAAGTACGCAAAGAGCATCTGCAAGGAAGAGAATCCGGAACTGACCGAGGTAGAACCGAATCATCATTCGGCTTGCCACTTTGCCTTAGAGATATTCAATGGCCAATTGAGTGAGGTGAACTAGATGATAGAAGAAGATGTTGTATTCAAAGTAGAAAACCTGCGTAAATACTTCGATGTTAATCAGGGATTTCTAAAATCTCTGATCAGCAAGGAATCCCAGTACGTTCATGCAGTGGATGATATTTCCTTCAATATTGAGAAGGGAAAGGTTCTGGGACTCGTGGGTGAGAGCGGTTGCGGTAAAACAACTACTGGCCGTCTCCTTGTTCGTCTTGATGACCCAACTGCTGGACACATGTATTTCCATGGTCAGGATATTGGCCCGCTAAAAGGCCGTGAACTCAAGGAATACAGAAGAAAGGTGCAGATGGTGTTCCAGGATCCATACGAGTCTTTGAACCCGAGATTTACTGTGTTCAACACCGTTGCAGAACCTCTCGTCGTTCATGGAGTAGGCGAGTCATACGAAGAAAGAGAAGACATGGTTGCCAAGGCACTGGAATATGCCGAGTTGAAGCCCGCATCTGAGTATATTGGACGGTTCCCACATGAGTTAAGTGGTGGCCAGAGACAGAGAGTTGCTATTGCGAGAACTCTCGCACTTAGGCCCGAGTTCATTGTGGCAGACGAGCCGGTTTCCATGCTTGATGTGTCCATCCGTGCAGGTATCATGAATCTTATGCTTGGTCTCAAGAGCCAGTATAATATTCCGTTCCTGTTTATTACTCATGACGTATCTGTTTCCAGGTACATGAGTGATTATATTGGTGTGATGTATCTGGGTAATCTTGTGGAGTATGGTGCAACTGAAGATATCATAAGAGAACCGTATCATCCATACATGAGGGCTCTTCTTTCAGCAGTTCCGATTCCAGACCCGAAGATGAAGAGAGGTAGGACCGAGATTAAGGGTGATTTACCCTCTCCGATTAATCTGCCAACTGGCTGTACTTTCCATCCAAGATGTCTCTATGCAAAGGAGATTTGTAAAGAGAAAAAACCGGAAATGAAGGAAGTCAAGACCGGCCATTTTTCCCTGTGTCACTTTGCCGGTGAATTATCCTTTGAGGTGGCACCGATTCGGTCCTTCGAGGAACAAGTGAAGCAGGCAGAAGAGGCCGCAGACATAGAGGAACCAGTTGAGGTCTGATGAAAAAACCTAATTTAGATATTGTGAATCTGGTTGGCATTACACTTATTGTAGTGGCAATAGTGTCAGCCGGAGGACTTTATTATACTGCATCGACCTGGGCCGATATATCCGAGGCCTATGCAACGGTGAATGTGGAAATATCTGGTTTGGACATTATCAGAGATAATAGTACTGGCCAGGTATCTGTTACAGCCATGTTTTTGATAGATAATCCCTCTGATTTGGATATTGAAATCTATCGAGTAGAATCTGTGGCAAACATGGCTGCTTCTGCTACAACCGTAACTGATTATGACAAATATGTTGGAAGCGGATCTGTGGGCAATCGAAACAATACGGTTCCTGCAGGCACCATTAGAGAAGTTCAGGTATCTATGTCAATCAATCCAAATACTACATACATGGAGAGATTTAATTTAGCTGAACTGGATGGCAGTGTTTACGTATTTTTGTATGGTACTGTATGGTACAGGATAATCAATTTCCCAGATGCAATTCAGAGACAGGATGGAATTAGTTATATGGGCAGTGTGGTGGTTCGTTATGGATGATGATTCAACCTTGAAAATTAAAACATTTATCTGGGC
>JAGLQM010000127.1 GCA_023136815.1 Thermoplasmata archaeon | reverse complement strand
GCCCCCTCGCATTAACCGCTTCCGCAACTCGTCTAACAGCAATATCCATCGCCGCTTCCCGCATACTTACATTTTTATCTTTGGAATAATTAAACACCTCATCGAACTTCTTATTCATCCTCTCAGACAATCTACTCTCAACCTGCTCAAGCGTCATCTGCTCACGCTGCGTTTCCTGGGTATATTCAAGATACGAAACAAAAACACCGCCCGCATTGCAAAGAATATCAGGAATTACAAATATGCCTCCGTCATTTAAAATTTCATCCGCATCAGGAGTTGTCGGTGCATTTGCTCCTTCAGCGATTATCAATGTTTTAATCTCTCCAGCGTTGTCTTTTGTGATCTGCGAGCCAGACGCAGCAGGAATCAGACACTCACAAGGTATTTTAAAAATATCTTCGTTTGAGATGCTGTCGGCTTTCAAATAGCCTTTTATTGAGCCATTTCGTAATGTGTATTGAACAAGGTCTTCTATATCTATACCTTTGCCATTTAACAAGCCGCCGGATATATCAGAAATTGCTATTATTTTTACTCCATTGACTGATAACTCCTTTGCAGCTTCTGAACCCACATTACCAAATCCCTGTATAACAACTCTCATATCTTCAGGGTTAATGCCAAGTTTTTTACAAGCTGCGATAATGGTATAAACAACACCTTTTCCAGTTGCTGTACGTCTTCCAGGTATACCTCCAAGTATTATTGGCTTTCCTGTAACAAAACAGCCTTTGGTTATTGACACACCTTCAGAGTATGAAATGCAGTCACGAATATGTCCCATATCCACTTCATTGGTGCCCATATCGGGGGCCGGTATATATAACTCCGGGCCAAAATGACGTTTTGCTGCTCTGGCAAAGGAACGAATAATGATCTCTTTGTTATTTTCGCTTACTAATGACGGGTCAAAACAAATGCCTGACTTACCTCCGCCAAAAGGGACTCCTATGAGCGATGTTTTCCAAGTCATTTCCATGGCAAGACCTGCTACATCAACCATAGAAACCGTTGGAGTCATCCTTATACCACCCTTTGCAGGACCAAGTATATCGCTATGCCTTGCAATAAATACTTCAACATTAGCGACTTTGCCACTGCTCAATACAGGGCTGATACGTAACTCTATCTTTTCCTTTGGCAGAGCAATTCTCTCAAAAATATCTGCATCAAGACCTATCCCAGCTGATGCCTGCTGAAAATTGTATCTGGCAGTTTGTAAAATGCTGTTATTGACTGCATTCATTTTTAATTCCTATCTAAGCAGTTCCTTTTCTGTTTCGCCGATGGCTTCGTCTATCATATCCAGACCCTTTAAAAGGACTTCGTCTTCCATAACAACAGGCGGACTCATTCTGAGGATATGGCCTGCCGGTATCCATGCAAGCCCTTTGGCAAATGCCTTCTGATAAACCCGCTTACCTGCTTCATCGAATGGCTCTTTGGTGTTCTTGTCTTTGACAAGCTCGATTCCCATCAAACAGCCCTTGGCACGGACATCACCAACAATGGGGTGTTCAGCTTTCATTTTTTTCATTCTCTCAAGAGCTATATTGCCGAGATGGGTTGAGCGTTCGAGCAGATTTTCTTCTTCGATGGCTTCTATGCTTGCAAGAGCAGCGGCACAAGCCATAGGGTTGCCGCCATAACTGCTTGAAGCTGATATTGATTCAAAGCTTTCCTTGTATTGCTCGCGAACGGCTACACAGGTTACAGGGAAGCCGTTGCCAAAGCCCTTACCCATAGTTACGATATCCGGCACAACATCCCAGTGCTCCATGCAGAGCCATTTGCCGGTTCTGGCTGTGCTTGTCAGAACCTCGTCTGCCATAAGTAAAATGCCCTTATCATCGCAGAACTGCCTCATTTTTGGGAAAAAGTCATCCGGCGGCACCACAGAACCACCCCAACCCTGAATAGGCTCAAGAACAAAACCAGCCACATTGCCAACGGTACCTTTATCAAGGTACTCATCGTAAAACTCTATGTATTTATCAGTGTCTATCGAGCCATCTTGTTTTGTCCACATTGGTCGATATACATCCGGCCTTGGTACCATGTGGAAGCCGGGCGCCCTGCAGGGGCCGTAAACAAATGAACGGATATGACCGAGAGAGACGCCGCCGTAGGTTTTGCCGTGATAATCATAGAAGCAGGAAATCATTTCATGTTTGCCGCTGGCAGCACGCATAACACGAAGGCCGGCTTCTACTGCTGTTGTTCCTGAATCATAAAATTGAAAACCACTCAAATCACCCGGCAGAATCTCAGTTAGTTTTTCGACAAGGCGGGTCTTTATCTCTGTCGTAAAATCATGACAGTTCATCAACTGCCCCGCCATCTTTTGAACAGCTTCGGTTACTTTCGGATGGCAGTGGCCAAGCGTGGTCACATAAATACCCGACGAAAAATCAATATACCTGTTGCCATCTATATCAACAAGCTCACAGCCCTTTCCATAGTCAAATACCACAGGAAAAAGCTTTACCTGGCCGGAAAGACCTTTGAAGTACTTTGTACACCTTGTGTGCATCTGGTTTGACTTAGGCCCGGGAGGAATGACTTTAATATCCGGAACTTCGTTTAGATCAAGATGCGCCCATTCCGGCGCCGAGGCGGGAATAACACTGTTCTGTACCATAATCCGATAACTCCTCATATTAAATTCTTTTTGACAAATAAAATGTTTATACCGAAAATTGTAATTGAATTCAATTATACCATCTGTTATATTATGTTCAAGAGTGTTTTATTATAACATTGATGTTTTT
>JAGLQM010000126.1 GCA_023136815.1 Thermoplasmata archaeon | reverse complement strand
AGATTTGACAAAGACAATGGGTACTTAAATGTCAAATTTGCGTTACATCTCTCCTAGTCTGAAATAATCGGTGTTGCATTGAAGCCCTTGCCAGTATGCATCAAACGGTGCCAGCCTCTTGTGTGCTGCGCTCTTCTCATTTTAATACAATTAATTCTCAGCTGGAAGTCACTTTCCCCAACTTCATGCATTTTAAGATGGATAATTCCGTCAACCAGGAAATCCTCATCATGGGACACCAGGGCTGTTGAACCATAGGAGATTTCCGAGATAAGGAAGACTGTTGCCTGGAGTTCTTTCAGGAACCTGACAAAATGAAATAATTCGGCACGGGGATTATTCAGCGGTGTAAGTGAATAAAGTGCAGCCAGTGAATCAATAACTATGATGTCGAACTCATTTTCCTCCACTCTCTTTTTGATATATTTTTGGAGTATACTTATCCAATTTTTGTTCATTTCATGATCTGCATGGGCATGCCTGATCTTTCCCACATCTATCATAAATACTGGAAGTTCGTCAATACCTCCCATTCCCAGGTCCAGCATAGCCCCTTTCAGCCCATCATAGCTTTCTTCCAGTGAAATGTAAAGACCTTTTTTTCCGTTCCTCTTGGCATTCTCATACATGATACTGTATGTCACCGAGGTCTTCATTGTGCCAGGAGTTCCACAAATAAGAACCACATGCCCAGAGGGAATTCCGCCGCCCAACACCTTGTCAAAGCCATCTATGTGAGTTTGAATCTTTTTCATGCTAATCACGCCCCCTATGGCCCGACAGGTATAAAAATATGATTTACACCCACTATATTTTTAAACCTATTTCCCATTACAGAACCGATGGATATTCTGGAAATTATCATGGCAATTCTGAGAGCTGTCTGGCTCATGGTTCCCATGCTGATACCCAATTCAGCAGCTGTGCTATTCGGCGGCGGTATGCCAGTAGACTTCGGCAAGACAATGAAGGATGGCACCAGATACCTCGGGGACGGCAAAACCTGGAGTGGACTTTTGGGCGGAACCCTGAGCGGCGTGATTCTGGGAGTAATCCAGATGATAATAATGGGCCTGCTGAATCAGCCGGACTGGACAATAAACCCTTGCATCACCTGCGCCTTGCCAATTCTATTCCTGCTGGCTTTCGGATCAATGTTCGGTGATATGCTGGGAAGTTTCATAAAGCGCCGGGTGGGAAGAGAGCGTGGAGCCAAGTTCCCCATTCTGGACCAGTATGATTTCTTCATTGGCGCAATGATTTTAATTGTGCCGTTTCAGTGGTTTTGGTTCAAGGTGAATTTTTTGGATGGCGTTTACCTGGCTGGCTTCATTGGATTAATTGTGCTTATCCCAATAATGCACAGGGTCGTGAACATCATAGGTTTTAAAATGGGTAAGAAAGATGTTCCATGGTAATATAAAATTTATAAGGGGGAAAGGATGATGCCGTGGCAGGTAATTTCATGTTAGAGGAAGAAATTGTAAATGCAGGAGCCTTCAAACTGGGGAACTTCACCCTGGCTTCAGGAAGGAAAAGCGATTATTATGTTGATTTGAGGGCAGTAACAACCAACCCTGAGCCCCTGAAGAAGGTGGCCGTTGCAATGGCTGAACATATTTCCGGCTGCCATAAAATTGCCGGAGTGGAGCTTGGAGCAATACCCATCGCCACTGCCCTATCTCTGGAAACTGCAATACCATTTCTAATGGTGCGGAAACAGCGAAAAGATCATGGTGCAGGAAAGCTGGTGGAAGGTTCATTACTTGATGGCGAGAAAGTTCTTTTTGTTGAAGATACTGTAACAACCGCCGGAAGTCTCATCAAGGCCATTAAAGCGGTTCGGGAACTTGGCGGCATTGTGGAAATGGCCATTGTCATAGTGGATAGGGAAGAGGGTGCAAGAGAAGCCCTGGAAAACATAGAGGTTCAGCTTGTTTCTTTAGCCAGCATTGAGAAGCTAAAGGCCTGCGCATCTAATTGAGCATGCGAAACCAATTTTAACCAAAAGACCTACTCACCCTTGATACCATGAAAGCCATAGTTACCGGAGGATGTGGGTTCATAGCCAGCCATGTGGTTGATCGGCTGGTCAGCCAGGGGCATGATGTAACAGTGATTGACAATATGAGCACTGGCTATATTGAAAATATCCAACACCATCTTGACAGCAACGCAGTTCAGCTCAAGAACTTTGACCTGGGAGATATAGAAAAGACCAAAGAGGCGTTGAAAGGTACTGATGCAGTATTCCATTTAGCAGCAAATGCAGATGTTCGTCATGGTCTTGAGGATACTTTCAGGGACATTGACAGGAATATCATGGTTACTTACAATATTCTGGAGGCAATGCGGCTCAATGATGTCAAGCAGATAATATTCTCCTCCACAGCGGCGGCCTATGGTGAGCCGAATGTATTTCCAACGCCGGAAACCTATCATCCAAGGCAAACCTCGTTCTACGGTGCATCAAAAATAGCCTGCGAAGGATTCATTGAGGCATTCACCGAAGCTTATGGATTAAAGAGCTGGATGTATCGTTTTGTGTCTATCCAGGGCGAGCGGCACCCCCACGGCGTAACATACGATTTCGTGAAAAAGCTCAAGGCCAATCCCGGAGAACTGGAAATACTGGGCGACGGAACAGCAAGAAAATCCTATTGCTATATTGATGACTGTATTGACGGCTTCTTCACTGGCTATGAAAATACTCCTGGCAAAGCCGAGCTATTCAATATTGGCCAGACAGAGTTCATTAATGTGAAGAGCGTGGCTGATATAATTACTGATGAAATGGGCCTTGATAATGTTGAATACAAGTTCACAGGCGGAGAGCGAGGCTGGATTGGCGATTCTCCACTGGTTCATCTGGA
>JAGLQM010000125.1 GCA_023136815.1 Thermoplasmata archaeon | reverse complement strand
GATGGAACGACCGTTATTACAAAAAACGGATACTCAAGCTGAAGGAAAAGGCAGACCCATTGGAGGGTTCAGCACAGGCTAGGGGCATTGTTCTGGAGAAGGTAGGAATAGAGGCCAAGCAGCCAAACTCCGCTATCAGGAAATGCGTCAAGGTCCAGCTCATCAAAAATGGCAGGCAGATAACTGCTTTTGCTGTTGGCGATGGAGCCATCAACTTCATTGACGAGCATGACGAAGTGCTTGTGGAAGGTATCGGTGGAAGAATGGGTCGTTCATATGGGGATATCCCCGGTGTGAGGTTCAAGGTTATTCAGGTGAATAATGTCTCGCTGGACGAGATGGTTCGCGGTAGAAAGGAGAAGCCGGTGAGGTGAATTATATGGCAGATGATGAACCAGTTAAGAAAGTTAAGAAGGAGACAGCTCCAGCAGAAGAGAAGCCAGTTGAGCTGCTTCCGGTCGATGAACCGAAAGCAGAGCAGCCTCCGGTCGATAAACCGAAGGTAGAGGCTCCAAAAAAAGTAACGCCAGTAGAAACACCTGTTGAGAAAGTTCCAGAACCTGTAGAAGAGAAGGTTGAGGAAAAGCCAGCTGAGGTAAAAGTTCCAGAGCCAAAAGTAGAAATAAAACCAGAGGCAAAAGAAGCTCTAAAGGAAGAAAAGAAAGCCGAGCCAGCACCAGCAGAGAAAACTCCGGTCGATAAATCGAAAGCAACTCCAAAAGAAAAGCCAGTTGAGGAAAAACCTGTGGAAGCAGAAAAACCAGCACCCCAGCCAAAAGTTATTGGCATACCGCCTAACAAATTATTGCTCTTTGACAAGTATGATCTTTCTGAAGTCACCGTTACAGATGCTGGCCTTGCCAGATATATCAACCTTGACCCAGTTATGGTTCCGCATACCGGAGCCAGGCATGCAAACCGCCCCTTCGCCAAGAGCAAGATGAATATTGTGGAGCGCTTGGTGAACGGCATGATGAGAACCGAGGATTATACTGGCAAGAAGACCAAGACTTATAGCGTTGTTATGGCTACTTTTTCAATAATAGAATCCAAGACAAAGAAGAATCCAGTTCAGGTGCTTATCGAAGCCCTGGAGACTACAGCCCCAAGGGAAGAAGTTACCAGATTGAGATATGGTGGAGTTTCCGTTCCAAAGGCTGTGGATGTAAGTTCATCCAGGAGATTAGATGTAGCTCTGCGAAATATCTGCAAAGGTGCAGTGAAAGCTACATACAAGAATTCAAAGCCAATTGAAATCTGCCTGGCCAATGAGATAATGCTGGCCGCAAAGGGAGACATGAACAGTGCTGCTATATCCAAGAAGGAAGAGGTTGAGCGTATTGCCGCCTCGGCCAGATAATCATATTCAAGTAAACATTCGAGGTGTTTGAATGGGACGTAAAGAAGATAATATACAAAAGGCACAGACCTTGATGAACAAGCCCAAGCAAATAAGAAACATAGGTATTGCTGCACATATTGACCATGGAAAGACCACATTGAGTGACAATCTTATCGCAGGTGCTGGCATGATGTCAGAGGAACTGGCTGGAAAGCAGTTGCTTCTGGATTTTGACGAGCAAGAACAGGCTCGTGGGATTACAATTAACGCGGCAAATGCTTCAATGGTTCACGATTTTAAAGGTCAAGAATATCTAATCAATCTGATTGATACACCTGGCCACGTGGATTTTGGCGGTGACGTAACAAGAGCAATGAGGGCCGTTGATGGCAGCCTCATTCTGGCATGTGCTGTAGAAGGTGTCATGCCCCAGACAGAGACTGTTATCAGACAATCACTAAAGGAAAGGGTCAAGCCGCTCCTGTTCATTAACAAGGTTGACAGGCTGATAAATGAACTTGAGGTCACACCAGAGCAAATGCAGGAACGTTTTATCAAGATAATCAAAGAGGTCAATGGCCTCATATCCAAGATGGTTCCACCAGAGTTCAAGAAGGAATGGGCTCTGAGGGTAGAAGAGGGAGACGTTGCTTTCGGCTCAGCCTACCATAATTGGGCTATATCTGTTCCATTCATGAAGGAAACTGGCATCTCATTCAAGGATATCTACGAGTTCTGTGCCCAGGAGAAGCAAAAGGAGCTTGCCAAGAAGGCTCCAATTCATCAGGTTCTTCTGGATATGGTTATTGATCATCTTCCAAATCCAGTGGAAGCTCAGAAAATTCGTATTCCAAATATATGGCATGGCGATCCAGATTCAAAGATTGCCAAGTCCATGGAAGCCTGTGATCCAAATGGTCCTGTGGCATTCATGGTTACGAAAATTATGCTGGACCCACATGCTGGAGAAGTGGCAACAGGCCGTCTTTTCAGCGGTACAATCAAGCGCGGCGAAGCCTTGCATGTTCTTGGTATGCCAAATCCTAACAGAACCCAGGGAGTTTCTCTATCTGTAGGTGGAGACAGGGTTGCAGTTGAGTCAATTTGTGCCGGAAACATTGTGGCAGTAACTGGTTTGAAGGACGCCATCGCTGGTTCAACAGTATCCGATGACCCGGATATGGAGCCCTTCGAAAAGATTGTTCACTATTCAGAGCCAGTGGTCACAGTGGCCATTGAAGCAAAGCACATGAAGGACCTTCCAAAACTTGTGGAAGTTCTCAGAAGTGTGGCCAAGGCAGATCCAAGCATTCAGATAGAAATTAACCAGGAGACTGGCGAGCACTTGATGAGTGGAATGGGCGAGCTTCATCTGGAAATCACCGAATATAGAATTAAAAACGATCACAAAATCGAAATAATCGCTTCACCGCCAATTGTTGTGTACAGAGAATCCATCGACAAGCCAACACCAGATGAATTTGAGGGCAAGTCACCAAACAAACACAATAAATTCTTTATCATCGCAGAGCCACTGG
>JAGLQM010000124.1 GCA_023136815.1 Thermoplasmata archaeon | reverse complement strand
ACAATGTGAAGATAATGGAATGCAGGCCGCTAAGCAAGCTGGTCTCATTCGTGATAATTGAGAAGATATTGGAGTGATTAAAATGAAGGGACTGGCTGGAAAACAGACTCGTGGAATTCCCACTGGTGCTCGCCTAGATTGCATAGATAATACCGGTGCAAAAATAGTTGAGGTAATTGCAGTGCCAAAATACGGTGGAACACACAGAAGGTACCCAAGTGCTGGCGTAGGTGATTTGGTCATCGTTAGTGTCAAGAAGGGGACTCCAGAGATGAGGAGGCAGCTTTTACATGCTGTAATAGTCAGGCAGAGGCGTCCATTCAGGCGCTCGGACGGCACAATGGTGCAATTCGAGGACAATGCCGTTGTGATCACTGCTGAGAACGGAGAGACAAAGGGCTCTGACATAAAGGGGCCAGTGGCCAGGGAAGCTGCCGAGAGATGGCCAAGAATCGCTGCCACTGCATCCACAATTGTGTGAGGGATATTTATGACATCATCATCAAAACAACCGAGAAAACAGAGAAAGGCAAGATACAATGCACCATCACATGTGAAAAGAAAAATGATGGGCTCACATCTTTGCGGTGACAGTGGAAATGACCTAATCAAGGAGTACAATGTTCGCTCCCTTACTGTTATCAAAGGCGACCTTGTCCGTGTTGTCCGTGGAGACAAGGATATGATTGGCAAGGAAGCCTTGGTCACAGACATTTTCACAAAGAATATGAGACTCGGATTGGAAGGAATCAATGTCAGCAAGGCAGATGGTTCAGAAATCGTCAGAAAGATTGACCCGTCCAATGTCATCATTGTTAAATTGAATTTATCAGACCCCAGAAGAAAAGAGAAACTAGACAAATTGAAAGGAGGGGCATAAATGGGTAAACAACACATGAAAAGACTCACCGCGCCAGTATCATGGCCGGTTTCCAGAAAGAGCCATGTTTGGGTAACAAAACCCGCTCCCGGACCACATCCACTCAGGAGAAGCATGCCGCTTCTTGTGGTCATCAGGGATTTGGCTAACTACTGTGACACAGCAAGAGAGGCCCGTAGAATCATCGGCTCTCGAAAGGTTCTGGTTGACGGCAGAGTAGCAAAGAACTACAAGATGCCAGTTGGCCTAATGGATGTAATTTCTGTTCCAGAAACAAAGGATAATTTCAGGCTTCTAATTGACCGCCTGGGTAATTTCAGGCTCATGCGCATAACAGCTGATGAGGCAAAATGGAAATTCGTCAGAATAGAGAACAAGACAACAGTCAAGGGCGGCAAGACCCAACTGAACCTTCATGATGGAAGGAATATTCTGCTGGACAAGGATGGCCAGAAGACTGGTAATACCCTAAAGATATCATTGCCTGACCAGAAGGTACTTGGTGCGCATGAATACAAGGAAGGTAACACCGTTTACCTCATTGGCGGTTCTCATATCGGCCAGCTTTGCACAATCGGCGAGACCATGATCACCAAAAGTTCGGCCCAGAATATCGTGAAGTTCAAAGAGGGATTCTCAACAATCAAGGACTATGTCTTTGTTGTTGGTGAGAAATCATCTGACATTGCAATGCCGGAGGTGAAGATAATATGAAGAAGACCGGTGCAAGTGGAAAGATGAGGATAATTCATGTCCAGAAGACGGTGGTGAACATAGGTGTTGGAGAAGCAGGCGAGAAGCTCATCAAAGCTGAAAAGGTTCTTGGTATGCTGACCAACAGAACCCCGGTAAGAACACTATCCAGAACACACAACAGAGATCTGGGAGTAAGAAAGGGCATGCCCATCGGTGTAAAGGTCACACTGAGGGAAACCGAGGCAGAAGATTTCATAAAAAGAGCCTTATGGGTAAAAGAAAACCGCATAGCTAATTATTCATTTGACCCCGAGGGTAATTTCTCCTTCGGAATTTCAGATTACACTGATTTCGAGGGAATGAAATATGATCCGAAAATTGGAATCATTGGTATGGATATCTCTGTTACTCTGGCCAGGCCAGGAAAGAGGGTGACTCTGAGACGGATCGCTCCCAGGAAACTTCCAATGAATCAGAGGATAACCAAGGAAGAAGGAGTCACATTCGTCAAGAACAAGTTCAAGGTAGAGGTGATTGAATGAAAATATTTTGCAATGATAGCACAGATTTTCATGAGTGGTCTGCTTCGAAGAAGGAGGACTCTGAATGAAGCCAAAAAAGCAATTTGGCAGGAAGATCGGATGCAGGAACTGCGGCCGAAAAAGAGGTATGATACGAAGGTATGGCCTCAGATTGTGCAGGCAGTGCTTCAGAGATCTGGCACCAGATTTAGGATTCAAGAAATATTCTTAGGAGGATGAATATATGCAACATGACCCATTAAATGATGCAATGTCACAGATAAAGAATGCTGAGGCAGTAGGAAAGCGCGAGTGCTACATCAAGCCATCCTCCAAATTGATTGGTAGAGTACTCAAGATAATGCAGGATGGCAATTACATCTCGCAGTTTGAGTACATAGAGGATAGAAGGGCAGGTACCTTCCGCGTTGTGTTGAACGGAAGCATAAATGGTTGCGGCGTCATCAAGCCAAGATTTGCGGTAAAGAAGATAGATCTGGAAACGTATGAATCCAGGTATCTTCCAGCTCAAGATTTCGGTTTGCTTATACTGACAACTACAGAGGGAGTTATCAACCACACCCAGGCCAAGAAGCATGGCATAGGTGGTAGGTTGCTGGCGTATGTGTACTAGGGGGACTAATCATGAAAATAAATTATACAAATTGCACTGTTTTTCATGAAAAACCTACTTTGAAGAAGGAGGCTAAATAATGCCAGTTACAGGACAAGGAAAAAACACGGTGGATGTTCCAGAGGGCGTTACTGTTACAATAGATGGCAGAAAGGTCACAGTAAAGGGCCAGAAGGTCACATTAACAAGAGAATTTCCGGTTTCCAGAATTAGTATGGCCCT
>JAGLQM010000123.1 GCA_023136815.1 Thermoplasmata archaeon | reverse complement strand
ATGAGCTTTTGAATACGAACCTTCATTGAATGGGGATGGTGTTCCATATATAATCTATTTTTGACACTTCTAGTAGAAAATCTGCAATCAAAAACAGGTATACGCAGATTTGAGAGTTAATGATAATACCTTTAAGATCATATGTTTATGATATAATGGTTACCGTCTTTCTATAATATGATAGGTAGACAAACTTATTATTCCCTTATTATATCCAGTGTAGCATGTACGTAGTGGTGGCCGGAGCAGGCCAGGTGGGGACCCTGATTGCCCAGACACTTCTTGATGAAGGGCACAGCGTTGCAGTCATAGAATCAGATAAAAAGAAATTTGAAAATGTGGAATCACTGGATGTCCTGGCAGTGAAAGGAAATGCTGCCAGTCCTGCAAAGTTAAGGGAGGCAGGAATTAATTCCGCAGATCTTCTTGTTGCAGTTACAGGATCTGATGAGACAAATATCATTGCCTGCGTTATTGGAAAATCCAAGGGCTGCAAGACAGTTGCCAGGCTTTCCAATGCTGATTATATGAAAGAAGGTGCTGAAACCGGACGTCTGGATATTTTCAGCATCGGCATGGCTGTTTCTCCGGATATGGTGACTGCCAGCCAGATAACCGAGATGCTTCTTCTACCATCCCTGGTTGAATCAGGTAAACTCTCTGGCCATGCCATAATCATCGAATTAAGACTTACTGACAGCTCAAAGGCAATAGGCCGTATGCCTGCCAGTCTTGGACTTCCCAGTGGTGCAATAATTGGTTCAGTCACAAGACATGATGCTGTTATCCATTCGGATAATGCAGGGGAATTTCGACCGGATGACAGGGTGATCATGGTATTGAACTCCAAAGAATTGGTGGCAAATGTGGAGACGGCTTTCGGCGTTCCCCCGGGTAATGGAAAAGCAGTTGGCCAGCGTCTGGAAACCGGCATGCACAAGATTGCTATTGTCGGAGCAACCCGCATGGGTATTCAGGTGGCAAAATCTCTTGAAAATGATAGAATTGTCATGCTCATTGACAGTTGCCAGGATAAATGTTCCAAGGCAGCAGAGGAACTTGGCTCAACATTGATAATATGCGGTGATGCAACTGATTCTGAACTATTCGATGAAGAGGGAATTCAGGATGCTGGTGCACTTGTTGCCGCCACAGGTAACGAAGAATACAATATGCTATGCTGCCTGCTTGCCAAAAAGTGGGGTGTTGGAAAAACACTGGCAATAGTTGATGATGCAGAGATGCGCCAGCTCTTTGAGCAGGTGGGCGTTGATGTGGCCCTTAGCCCCAGAATGATGACCGTGAACACCATTATCCAGCAGATTTCCGGGAAGAGAGTATCGTCAACCATTACAACAATGCAAGGTTCAGGTACGAAAGTCATGGAAGTGCTTGTGAAAGAAAGCCTGTGGATGGTAGGAAAAGAGTATGGCCAGCTAAAATTTCCCAGGAATGCTTATGTGGGCTCGGTGATTCGCGGCGGCAAGATCATAGTGCCAACCAAATTTGATATTGTTAGGGCTCAAGACCACATGATAATCTTTCTGAGCCATGAGTCATTGAAAAAAGTAGAGAAAATGTTCTCCCATCATAATAGACGGGGGCTGTTTTAGGCCATGAGGTCAAAGGCAGTTTTGGCAACTCTGGGATATCTTATCATAATTTTCAGCTTCACGTTTCTTGTGCCACTGATAACTGGCGTAATTTACAATGAGGATGCTGGATTTCTCACATCTGCGTTCATAATTCCAATGCTGGCATCCCTATGTCTTGGATTTATTTTCTGGTTCAATAATCGGCAATATGCAGAGGATTTGAGAGAGCGAGAATCATTTGTGGTTGTTGGCCTTGGATGGTTGATCATTGCGGCACTGGGGGCTTTACCTTATCTTCTTGGAGGAACATTGGCCAGCCCAATAGACGCATACTTCGAATCAATGTCCGGCTTCACCACCACCGGAGCTACAGTACTGGATCCCACCCTGGGCGATTATATTAATGTATATCCCCACAGCATTCTCATGTGGAGGGCCATAACAACCTGGCTGGGAGGTATGGGAATAATCGTTCTCAGTGTGGTGATACTGGCAAGGTTCATGAACGCGGGTCTTTCTCTTTTCAAGGCAGAGGTTGCCGGAGCTTCAGTAACCAGACTCAGGCCGAAATTATATCAGACTGCCAGGCTTCTCTGGGGAGTATACGGGCTTTTCACTTTGCTATCTATAATTCTCATGATGGGCGCAGGAATGCCTGGCTTTGATTCTGTCTGCACTTCATTTTCCACACTGTCCACCGGAGGATTTTCCGTCCATTCAGATAATATCGGACACTATGACAATCCAGCCATAGAAATGATGGTGATGTTCTTCATGATTATCGGATGTACGAATTTCGTGCTGCATTATAGATTCATCACAGGAAAGTTCAAGGCCATAATTGAGGATTCGGAGTTTAAATTATTCTTTCTGTGGCTTACCACTATCACGCTCTTGGCAATAGCAGGGCTGCTGCTCTCCGGGTATGGCATAACGGATTCATTCCGAGACGGTCTATTTCAGGCAGTTTCAGCAGGAACAACCAGCGGTTTTTCAACGGCAAATGACCTGGCTCTATGGCCTCCATTTGTTCATATGCTGCTTATACTGCTAATGCTGGTAGGTGCAACCCTGGGCTCAACAAGCGGTGGTCTGAAGATTTCCCGAATTATCATTTTACTGAAAAAGGTTCAGAATGGAATACAGAAGGCCATACACCCAAGGTCAGTGGTATCGGTCAAGGTTGATGGAAAGACTGTGCCAGACAAGGTTATTGAGAAAATACAGATATTATTCCTGACCTATGTTCTCACCCTGGGCATTGCCATGGTAATAATCTGCGCAACCGGTGTTGGAATTGTTGATTCGTTGTCTGCCACTGCAAGCTGCCTGGCCAACTCTGGATTGGGAATATTCGGGCCTGGCGAGGGATTTCATACTCTGAATTCAGTTGC
>JAGLQM010000122.1 GCA_023136815.1 Thermoplasmata archaeon | reverse complement strand
GGCTGCATTAGTTCTATGTCCTTGATATCAAATTCCTTGAATTTTTCAAGGGAGCCATCAGGCTCCAGTTTGTAGAATACTATATGCTCATCCTCGGAACGATATACCAGCCATTGAAAGTCCGAACCAACATAGGCCGGAAGTCCGGCAGGGTTGTCCAGATTCAGATGCTCATAATTTCCCTGACTGGCCACCTGCTCCAGATCTTCGGCAGGGTCGCAGTCCAGAATCATTTCAACTACTTCGGCAGGAGGCATATTCCCAATAACTGGCTCGGAATCTGCAAAGGCCAGAAGCCGCCCAATTCCACCTTCCTCTGCAAGATGTGGAAGTAGCGCATTTGCTGTTTCCCTGAGTGTTTCCGGAGATTGATAGACACCACTTTCCTGGGCATTTTCCTGGAACTGGCTCAGTCGCTGGCTTACTTCGGCCAGAACCTGAGATTTCATTTCCTCGGATATGCTAGAAAGGATTTCTTCACCATGCTGTAAAAGCGTGTCACCGCCAAGTGTTATGCCTCTGCATGATAGATTTCCATCAAGCTGAATTCTGTGAAGTGCATGAACATGAATCGGGAACTGGCGGCAGAATGCTGGCCTCTGTCCATGGATTGTGCATCTTCGGTCTTTCAGGAAATGACAGGCTCCATTTCCGCCCTGCAATTTTATAGCAGTTGGCTGGTCCGAGGTATAGCCCTGGATATGCTCCCTGGTGAGTCCAGCGGTTAAGCCGTGTTTTTTGAACATTTCCAGTTCCTCTTCAGAAATTTCAGGTTGGCACAGGCAGCACATAGCACAATTGTCCAGGCATTGGTAGGATTTATTCTTCAGTTCCGCAGTATCAATCATCTGACTGGCCATCCACATTTGCCTTATTTATGTTTGCGTTGATTAGCCCCACAACTTTCTCGGGCTGCTTTGTGGAGAACACAAAAATCTGCACTTTGCCAGTTTTGAGATAGACTATAGCTCGCTTGGCAAATATCACATTATAGACCAGCACCCACTTGCCCTCATATCTTGTTCCCCGGATGCCGAAACCCAGAACTATGAGACCAGAATCCTTGTCAGTCTTTGCGGCTTCAATCTCAGACCAGGGAATGACCTTTTTCGGGTACATCCAGCCCACTTCCAGAGCATTGTCGGTGAGGGCAATGTCTAGCTTCCTGAAGTTTACCGCCAGGAAAGCAAATATAATGCCCATTGATATGAATAATATTGATGGATATTCCCAGGCATCTGGCCTGTCCATGTACACACGTATTACCATGCCAAAGAAAAGGGCAGAAAATACACCGAGAATTACTACTATCTCCTTCCAGTAGATTGTTTCGCGATATTCTGCCTTTTTTTCCATGCCAGTGCCTCAAATATCTCTCTTTTTGAGATAGAAGAATCCAATAGCCAATGGCACAATTATCCACACTGCATAGACAATCATGAGCCTGGCCAGGGTGATATAGCTCGGAATATCGAAAGAGAATCCCGAGGCTCCTAAACTGGTCATATTAAACCCGAGCATTACAGATGTCTGATACATGTCAGCTGGACTGATCAAGACCATTGTAGCCATTATCCAGTCAGGCATATTAGTCATCATTCCTTCCAAGGTGCCGCCGGTTCCCAGATAGATTCCCATCAACACAGTGCCGATTATCATGCCCCAGAAGAACAGGCCAATGCCAGCTCCCAGAGATGCGACGCTTCGCTTTAACAAAGCCGAGAAGCATATGGAAAGGCTGAGATATATCAAGCCAAGCAAGATTGTAAGAGCCATGAATACCAGATAGCCAGCAACACGGGATGAGTTCTCTATCATTATCACAATTCCGGCAATTCCAAAGCCGAGAATTATAGATGTGGATAATACCGAACCAAGGCCGACAAACTTGCCAATCAATACCTCAAATCTATCGATTGGATTGGACAGTACAACAAGTAATGAACCTGACTCGGCCTCACCGGTTATGGTATTGTAACCAAGCATTATGGCGATAATAGGCACTAACATGGATGATATAGTGAGAATTCCAATCACTGTTATTTCAGCACTGGACATACCTCCGCCACCCTGGACAAAGGACATGGCCAGTGTTAGAAGTATGAAAATAAGAGTTAGCACAATAACCCACTTGTTCCGCAGATTGTCCATGAATTCCTTTTTTGCTATTGTCTTGATATTGTTGAAATTAATTGCCATGTAGTTCACCTCCAGGGGTGCTGCCTTCACCAATATATTCCATGAACGCATCTTCAAGATTTCCATCTTCTGTTCTGAAATCCTCAACATCAATATCTGCCAGTGCCAATAATTTAAGAACCTGGGTCTTCTGCTCGGAATGGATGAATATATCGATTACCTGGCCGTGAACTTCAAGTTCAGTAAATCCACCATTCTTTAGCACTTCAACAGCAGGTGCAGAATCTCCTGCTATTCGTACAACAAGTTTGGGCTTGCCAGTCATTCCCTCGCTTACCCTGTGCATTGTGTCCTCGATAACAACCTGGCCCTTGTTCAGAATTGCAACATGCTTGCATAGTTCCTGAACCTCGAAAAGCAAATGAGATGAGAAGAACACGGTAGTACCATTGCCATTCATATCCAGAATAATATCCTTCAAGGCCCTGGCCCAGCGTGGGTCAAGGCCGGAAGTTGGCTCATCCAGTATAAGAATCTGAGGAGAACCAAGAAGTGCCTGGGCAACACCCACAAGCTGCACCATTCCCTTGGAGAATGTGCCTAATTTTTCGTCGCGCCACTTGTCCATTCCAACTTTGGCCAGTAGCTCATCGCATTCTGCCTTGTCTGCGCCCTTGAGCTCTGCAAAGAATTCCATGGTCTGGTATGCTGTGAGATTTCTGTAAAATTGTGCGCGCTCTGGCAAGTAGCCGATACCCTGACGTGCCAGTACTCCCTGCTCCTTTGTGTTCTTGCCGTTTATGAACACCTCACCGGCAGTGGGATGCACAAGATCAAGAATCATCTTGATGGTGGTGGTCTTTCCTGCGCCATTGGGTCCCAGGAA
>JAGLQM010000121.1 GCA_023136815.1 Thermoplasmata archaeon | reverse complement strand
GGCAATTGCACCGTCCATGGTAGGGAGCCAGGAATCTGTGAACATGCCAATATTCATTCCCGTGCCTCCACAACTCTATTCAGCTTATCAATAAGTTCCGGCAAATTTCTGGCTAATAACCGAATCATTGGTTCTTTTCCTATTCCGCCAAGGTCATAGACTATATCTGGTACATAACCCAGGTCTGAAATCGCTTTACCTGTGCCCCATTCCATTGAACTTGAATCTTCTGGTTGTTCTGCCCTGCTGAATGAACCTATGCTCAGTCCAACCTCTTCCATATAGCTTACCAATGCATTTGAATATTTAAGGTTCATGGCACTGCGCATGTTTGAATCGTGGTTCATTGCTGCCAGTACCACCCGACCAACATGGGATCTTCTACCAAAGACCGGCATTCCCAGTGTTACTACATGATTGCCCTTGGCCAGTAATCGTGAATCAAGAGAGCAGATTCCCTCTGAAGAATCAGCACCAGGAAGAGCATAAACCAGATTATTTCCCACTTCTGCAATAAAGCTGGAAGGCATGGTATCCAGTATCTCTGTTTTTGCCTTGTTTACTGAATGCCAGATCTCTGCTTTTTCCGGGCTTAGTGACTCATGAAATTTCATGGTATTTCCATTGCAGGAGCGCATGAATGCCCTGGTAAAGTCATGCTTTGCATGTCTGACTGCATTTACTGTTTCCAGGCCCTTTGCCATATACCCGGCAATTAATGATGATAAAGTGCAGCCAGTACCCCGGATATTTCCGTCAATTTCCTGGCTTTTTAGTTCATAGAATTCTGAACCGTCATACAAAACATCAGTTCCCCTGTCAGATGCAAAATGGCCGCCCTTGATTAGTACTGCTTTCGGTCCCAAATCATAAATATGCTGGCAAGCGATTTTCGCGCTCTCCGGGTTATTCACTTCAATACCAGTTATTGCGCTGGCCTCATGTGAGTTTGGTGTAACAATGCTGGCAACCGGAATAATGTCATGTTTGTACGCGTCCATGAGCTCATCATCAACAAGTGAATAGCCTGTGGAGGAACTCAGTACCGGGTCGGTGATTATGGGAATACCAGCTTCTGAAAGGGTTTCAGCAATGTAAATGGCAATCTCAGCGGTGCCGAGAATTCCCAGTTTTGCAGTGTCCGGCTTTCCGTCTTCCAGAATCGCTGCCAATTGCTTTTTTATTAATTCCAGAGGTACTGGTTGAAATTCCAAAAATCTATTTAAATTCTGTACAGTGAGCACACTGGCTATGGGGAGCGGCTTGATGTCAAGATGTTCCAGTGCCCGGATATCAGCAGATAATCCGGCATGGCCAGAAGGGTCAAGGCCAGCAATACACAGTACCGAGGTCATGAAAGGACATTGGATTTCATTATTTTAAGGTTAGTGGCGTCTGAAAAGATGTCTGAACCATGGCCATGTCATGCTTGGTTCCTTTTCACCATCGTCCATTTTCACGAAGAAGCTGAAATAAAGTACCGCTGAAACAGGAGTGAGGGCTCCCCAACCCTAAACAGCGCAAATTTGACAGCTGAATAAAAATAAGTGTTCTTAGTTCAGTTTGATTTATGTCATTAAGACAAGCCACCCTAAGAACAAAAGTAGTAGAATCGAACTCCAATAGATTCTATTTTTGACACTTAGGTCACACCCCAAAGACCCTGCTCAGCTGGAATTCCTTGCCATTGTGCATGAGTGTGAAGTAGCCAGTGTTATGCTTTGTGCCGCGCATCTTGTCTATGACTATCTGTCTGCTTATATCATAACCCTGGCGTTCCTTTTTCAGCCGGATAATTCCGTCGGCCAGGAAGTCCTCCTCATTGATATGGGTTGGATCGTCAGAGGCTTCGGCCACAATGAATGTGGTCACATCCAGTTCCCTGAGCCAGCCGAAAAAGTAGAATAAATCTTCACGGCGGTTGTTCATCTTTGCCAGGATCTCCAGAACCGGCAGAGAGTCTATTATCAGAATGTCATAGTCAAAATTTTGCTTCAGAGTATCGGCGTACATCTTGAAAATGTCAATCCAGGACTGCTGGTCAGATGCCTCTCCATCCATGTTCAACCTGAGATAGGCCATATCAACAATGTTAACCTGAGTGTCAACTTCTGAATGAGCCATACCCAGGCCAGCCATATGGTCAACCAGGGAATCTCGGCCCTGCTCCAGAGAGATATACAAACCCTTTTTATTCTCCTTCTTTGCATTATTAAAAAGTATGTTGTATGCCACGGTGGATTTCATGGTTCCAGGCATTCCTGAAATCAGCACCACATGTCCCTGTGGAATTCCGCCGGTCATCTGCTCGTCCAGTCCTTCAATACAAGTCTTTATCTTTGGCCTCACTCAACCACCTAAGCTGGTAATGCAATCTTTGTTAAAATAACTATGCTACTTGGGGCCAAGAATAATGTTAAGGTCAGAACCACACTGGCTGCATTTACCGCCAGAGGTACTGTCCTTGACAAGCCGTAGGCCAATTCTTTCCATGGCCAGTGTTCCACAATCTGGGCAGTGGGTGTTCTCCTCATCACAGTGCATCACATTGCCCAGATATGCGAATTTCAGACCCTCGGCCTTGGCAGTCTGATGGGCCAAATGGAGTTTCTCCATGGGTGTACCCTGTATTTTTTTAAACTTGAAGTCCGGGCGGAACCGTGAAAAATGAACCGGCACATCAATGCCCAAGTCATTGGCAACCCACTGACAGAAGTTCTTTAATTCCCGGGAATCATCATTCTGACCCGGAATAATAAGGTAAGTAATCTCCAGGTGAATCCCAAGCTCCACGGCAAGCTGGCATGTATCCAGAACGGGCTGAAGCTTCGCGCTTGACCGCTTTTTGTAGAATTCATCGGTGAATGCCTTAACGTCTATGTTCATTGCGTCCAGATAAGGTGCTATCCCTCGAAGTGCGTCCTCGGTGATGTAGCCGTTTGTCACATAGGAAGTCCCCAATCCTGAAAGTTTAGCAATCTTGGCACTGTCAAGGGTGTATTCATACCATATTGTTGGCTCATTGTAGGTCCA
>JAGLQM010000120.1 GCA_023136815.1 Thermoplasmata archaeon | reverse complement strand
TCTGCTTGTTTTTCTCGAAGAATTCAGCTATTGATATTTCTTTTTGTTGTTCAGCCAGCTTCTCTGCTATACTTGTCGTCATTCACTCACCTATTTCTTCATACTTGAGATTGTCCGCCACATCCGCAAGCTAAAATTCAAAGCCAGTGCTTTGAATTCGCAGGCATGTGGCCTATTGAATTAAACATACTGGCCTGTGTGCCAGATTGTTTAACAGGGCAAGGGCTCACTACCTTGGATTTTAAACTGACGAAATCCGTCGGTGCTCCCATGCATGCCCCCTTCTATCCAGCCATAATCACAATTCTGTATTTATTATTTGAGATTGTTCAGAATTGAGATTGTTTCAGAAATAATGGTTCATAGAATTTCATAACTGTTTTATAGTATGCAGTATACACAACCCTAATATACCCCATCTGCTTTCGGGGATTACTTCCAGCACATTTCAAACTTACTGGTGGCATAAAATGACAACAGCTTACGATGTACCAACAGACAAGCTCATTTCGAGCCTTGCCGAAGAGATGAAGAAGACTGATTCAATCACACCCCCAGAGTGGTCTAGCCTTGTAAAAACAGGCATTCACAGGGAAAAGTCCCCTGATGACCCAGACTGGTGGTTCACCCGTGTTGCAGCGGTTCTGAGAAAGGTCTATACAGACGGACCAATCGGAACAGAGCAGCTCAGCGCACATTTCGGCGGGCCAGTGGATCGTGGCTCCAAACCATACCATGCATGGACTGGCAGCAGGTCAATAATCAGACTTTCTCTGCAACAATTGGAGGAAGCTGGCCTGGTCACAATTAACAAGAACAAGGGACGTGCAATCTCGCCCAAGGGTCAAAGTTTACTGGACAACACATCCCATGCCATCTTTAAGGAGATGGTGAAGGACAACCCCAAACTGGCAAAATATGGCAAGTAAGCGGTGATGCCCAGCATGTCAGATGACCAGGAGCTTGAAGATATACGGCGCAAAAAGCTGGAGGAACTCCAACAAGCGCAAGTATCTGAAGAAGTTCAGGAAGCACAAAAAGAGCAGTATGACCAACAAAGGCAAGTTGCCCTGAGGAAAATACTGACACCCGAGGCCAGGGAAAGAATGGCCAGACTGAGAATAGCAAGACCGGATTTCGCCCAGGCCGTTGAGGACCAGTTGATAATGCTGGCAACCTCTGGACAGCTGAATACGGTCATTGATGACGCAAATCTTCTCCTGATACTGGAGAAGCTTACCCCGGAGAAGCGGGACATCACAATTAAAAGACGATAAGAGGGATAGAATGGCAAGAAACAAACCAATGGCAAGGAAATTGAGGCTCAATGCAGCCACAAACAGTAATCGCCGAGTACCTGCCTGGGTCATACAGAAGACCAATAGGCGGTTCATGCGTCACCCAAAGCAGAGGCAATGGCGCAGAAGCAGATTGAAGCTCTAGGAGGGATAGCATGGCTGAGAAAGAAATTAATGAAGTTGAATATACCATACCCTTGAGAGCTCTTCAGAGATGTCCGAGAACCAAGAGGGCACCAAAGGCCATCAAACTTATCAAGGAATATGTGGCCAGGCACAGAAAGGCAGATATGGAAGATATCTGGATTGACAAAGATGTCAATGAATTAATCTGGTCCAGGGGAATTGAAAAACCACCTAACAAAGTTACCCTGAAGGTTGCATGGATTGACGACGAGGATCTGGTAGAGGTTCTCCTGCCGGATGATGAGTGATTCTAATCCTCATGAGGTAATCATATGCTGGGCAAAGGAGATATTCTTGGTAATCCCTATTTGGGAGTGTTCTGCTCGGCAAATGAGAATCTGGCTGTAGTTCCCATAACATCACCACCAGAATTTCTGGAAATTGTTAAGAATAATCTACAGGTTGAAAATGTAATCAAACTTTCTGTGGACAGCAGCAGTACGGTTGGCGCACTTATTAGATTTAATTCCAAGGGCGCAGTAGCCTCACAATTCATTTCTGATGCTGAAATAAGCAAGCTGCCAGATAATATTCCTGTCACAAAAATAGACCAGAAGTTCAATGCAATGGGTAACAATGTTTTAGCCAATGATAATGGCGCAATAGTTCACCCGAGTTTCAGCCCGGAAACAATCGAACAAATTTCAGAGGCACTTGACGTTCCTGCAGAAAAAGGCACCATCGCTGGATATAAAACTGTCGGGTCATCAGCAGTAGCAACCAATAAGGGCGTTATTGTGCATCCACACACATCCACCTATGAGATGGAAGTTATTGAGAACATCCTTGGTGTCAAGCCGCATATTTGTACTGCAAATTATGGTACTGGCCAGGTGGGAGCCTGCATGATTGCCAATTCCAAAGGTGCGGTGACTGGGGAGACTACGACGCCTATTGAATTGGGACGGATTGAGGAAGGACTTATATTATACTGAATATTGATTTTCGATTGGATGTAGCGCAAATTTTCTACGAAATGTGTCAAAAATAGAATATATTCTAACTTTGACATTTTCCACGATCTTAATTTTTTCAGGTTTTTTCAAACATGTATTTTGACAGTTATTCTTGAGGGTAGTCAGCAGGCCTTTCACAAACATTTATTCGGAAAATTCACGGATAGAATTTGACAGTTTGCATGAAATCTGGAAATAACACACACTGAAATCCCCAAAAAGCGCATATCTGGGGTAAATCAATATGAAACCCTCAAAAATCGGTGAGAATCCTGAACTTTTTCCTCGAAAACACACGGAATTTTACAAACTGTCAAATATGGGTTTTTATGAGATTTATTTCAATAATCTTATGATATCGTATGACAATTACGTTTATACAAATGAAGCTCTTTTTGAAAGCACCCTCCCTGCCCACTTCCATCTCCAGAACATGGGTTACGTCCTGGACATGGGCGAACCAGGACATACTGGAACCTTTCTCAATCTCCCTGATAATCCAACGGATTTTATTTTGTTCAACTTGCGCATAACCGGAATAAAATTAGATGTTAAAGTATTTCGGGATACTACACATCTCAGATAAACTTAGCCTCACCCTTTCTCATCAATCCACTTGAGCATAATTGGAATTCGAAGAGATTTGTCTGCCGGGATAGTTTCTTTCGCCTTCTTGAATTGTCATTCCAGACGATAATCACTCCCCGCCCAGCCAATTTCC
>JAGLQM010000012.1 GCA_023136815.1 Thermoplasmata archaeon | reverse complement strand
TTGTTTCCGAATTAGACTGATTCACGATAATGAGTCAGGCGATACATGTTCAGTAAAATAATCAGCGATTATGATTTCCCCGGCGGGCCTGGCTACCTGGACTCGCCTGGCCTCTCTGCTTGCGGCGGTTCTGTCCCTGTGGATTGCGGGGTTTATGGACGTTCCTTTTCTGAGATGGCCTATTCTGAACTTGGGGTCTTGGCTCCTCTGGATTCAGTTCAACTTTGGTCATATATGGTTTCACGTCAACTACCGGAATTGACTGTTTGATCAGTTTCTCGATATCCCTTATAAATTCGTTCTCTTCCGGACCGCATAGTGATATGGATATTCCACGGCAGCCAGCACGGGCGGTCCTGCCAATGCGATGGACATAGGTCTCTGCAACGTTCGGTATATCATGATTGATGACGTGGCTTATACCCTCAACATCTATTCCACGGGCGGCAATGTCAGTTGCAATCAGCACCTTGATACGCCCGGATTTGAAATTCTCCAGAGCCTTCTGCCTGGCATTTTGAGTTTTGTTTCCGTGTATAGCCAGTGCTTCGATATCGGCCCTTGCCAGCAGCTTGGCAAGCTTATTGGCACCGTGCTTTGTACGTGTGAAAACCAATGCCTTTTTGACATTCTGTTCCTTGAGAATATTCATCAAAACCGTGGATTTTTCCTGCTTTGTTTTGGTGTTCATTAATCGCTGGTCAATTAGTTCGACTACTGGCTTCTCAGGTGTAACATCTACCCGTATAGGGTTATGAATCATGCTTTTTGACAGCTGGATTATCTTCGGAGACAGGGTGGCTGAAAAGAACATTGTTTGCCTTTTATTAGGAAGATATTTGAGAATTCGCCGAACATCTGGGATGAATCCCATGTCCAGCATACGGTCTGCCTCGTCCAGTACAAAAAATTCTACCTTCTCCAACTTGATATAGCCCTGGGATATGAGATCCAGCAATCTGCCAGGTGTTGCAACAAGTATGTCAACTCCCTTGTTCAGGCTCTTAACCTGGGAGTTCTGCTTAACACCGCCAAACACAACCACCGAAGTCACATCCAGGTACTTGCTGTACATGTTCAAATTTTCATAAATCTGAGCTGCCAGTTCTCTGGTGGGCGTCACTATCAGAGCCCGAACAAAACCGCGCTCACGTCTGCGCTGGTTCCTGGCCAAATGCTGAATAATAGGCAATGCAAAAGCCGCAGTTTTTCCAGTTCCAGTCTGGGCACAACCCAGCAAATCGCGGCCTGCAAGTAATGGAGGTATGGACTGCAGCTGGACCGGAGTTGGGTTAGTGTAATTCATGTCGCGTAATGCGCGATAAATTGGCTTGATTAGATTGAAATCTCTGAATTCCTGATTGCTCATGAGTGAACCTTCGATGCCATGGCCAATGCCAGGTATTATTATAAGCAATCGGTTGAAAACATTGTCCAGAGGTTTGACGAATTGACTTGTATCAAAGGTCAAACCCTGGCACAAACCTTTAATTCCCAGACCTTTCACCCTATAGAGATGAGCGAAGATAATAAACAGACCTATGGGGTAAAAACCCTTGTTGGCGACCCAAAGAAGGCCATAAAGAAACTGGCATTGCCAATGATTCTGGCAATGTCTGTCCAGACAATCTACAATCTGGTGGATGCATTCTGGGTTTCCGGGCTTGGAGCAAATGCCCTTGCCGCAGTTGGCTTATTTTTCCCATTCTTTTTCATGATGCTGGCCCTGGCAACCGGACTGGGAGTCGGCGGCGGTGCTGCAATCTCCCGCAGAATAGGTGCCCAGGACAAGGATGGGGCAAGCAATGTTGCCACCCACACCATGATATTTATGGTTATTATTTCACTGGCACTTACCCTGCCATTATTATTACTGGCCGAGCCAATGTTCATTGCTATAGGGGCCGGGGATACACTTGCCGACACTCTGGCCTATTCCAATGTGCTCTTTGGCGGGGCAATAATCATCTTCTTTGCCAATGTCTCGAACGCGCTTCTGCGCGGCGAGGGCGATGCCAAGCGAGCAATGTATGCCATGGTGCTGGGTGGTATTATTAATATCATTCTTGACCCGATTTTAATTTATGGGCTGGACATGGGTATTGCAGGTGCTGCCTGGGCAACATTAATTTCATTGGGCATTTCCGCAGCCTTGCTCTTCTACTGGCTCTTCATGAAAAAGGACACTTATGTTGATATTGCTATTCGGAAATTCAAGTACAGCAAAGAAATTACAAAAGACATTTTTAAAGTAGGGCTGCCAGCATCAGTTCAGCAGCTATCAATGTCAATAAATATGCTCATCCTGAATATCATAATAATTAGTGTGGCAGGCACCGATGGTGTGGCTGTCATAACCACTGGCTGGCGTATAGCGACCCTTGGAATTCTGCCGCTTATGGGCATTGCCACTGCAGTAGTTTCAGTCTGCGGCGCAACATATGGCATGGGTAATTATCAGAAGATGGATACAGCACTGAAATACTCAATAAAAATTGGGCTCATGATAGAGATAGTGGTTGCTGTGCTGATTTTCGTATTTGCCAGCCAGCTAGCTGCAATTTTCACACAATCGGAAAGTGCTGCCCACCTGGCTCCAGATATCACTAGATTTTTCCAAATCTCCTGGCTATTTCTGCCTGGTGTTGCTCATGGTATGCTGGCCGGGGCAATGTTCCAAGGCGCAGGCAAGGGAATGAATGCACTTGTACTCACATTGTTCAGAACTGTTATGCTGACGCCGGTACTGGCATGGGGCCTGGCCGTTCAGTTTGGAATGGGCCTTGACGGCATCTGGTGGGGCCTTGTGGTGGCCAATGTGGTTGGTTCTATAGTGTCCTATTCCTGGGCCAGAATATACATCAATAACCTGAAAAGGCAAAATCGAGGATATGATACTGTCCGAGAGAGGCCCAGTTCATAGAATTAGGCCGGAATGAGAGCAAATCCAAATAATATCATTGGTTTGAGAAACATTAGGGGGAAAGGCCGCTCTCAATATGTATAAATAGCAATAATCAATTGAACTGGCATAGATTACGAGGCAAAATCATGTCTTTCTCTGAAGAGTTTCAGGATTTATTCATCGAGTATCTTGACCAGGCAGATGCCGGGGAGCCAGGAGCCATTTTTATAGAGAAGGAGCCAGGAACGTCAATTTTACCTGTGATGAATGCATTTAACATTGCCGAAAGATCAGGTGCAAGCACATGGAGTGCATATTGCGGAGACAGGAGCCAGACCCTGTTCGAACAGTTGCTGCCATCCAATTTGAAGAACATTTTGAAGATGGAAAAGCCGCCCCGGATAGAGTTGGCATTGCTGGCAGACAAAAAGGGAATGAACATTGGCACTGTGAAAAGGGATGATAGTTCACTGGACCCGGATATTGTCTGCGGCATGATGGCGGCTGTCAGAAATTTCATAAAGGATTCACTGGCCATTCATACAGGGGGAGAACTTGCTGATAGTGACGTTGAGAGATTCGAGATGCACGGCTATAATATTCTGGTATATCCCGGAAATATCGTTAACCTCACACTAATACTATCTGGCACGATTCAGGAACGGCTGCTATCCGAGATGAAACGAGTAATTGGCCAGATTGAGATGGAAAATGGCGATGTATTGGCAGCCTGGCAAGGTTCAATGAATGATGTTGAAGGGATTGAGGAACCTATCTTTTCCAGCTTCTTTGCGTCCAAGCAATATGAAGGAAACTGGGACTTCCAGCAACTGAATCTGCACAGGTCAAAGATGTATGATGATGTTCTCAAAATCATCGAATCCCGCTCCAGGGAAGGAGTCTTGGTTTTTATTGCTGAAGATCTGGAGCTGGCGGATCCAGCATCTCTTCAGCTTCTCGCTTATGTACTGAGAAATTTGAATTCGTCCAAGGTGCTCTTTCTTGGAACATACAGCACATCCCCACATGATGAGGTTTCCGGCAGCCTGGAAGCTGTTGTTAATGCAATGCAATCAGAAACTAGCTCAAAAACGATGCATCAGCCATCTGATATCAATCTAAACCAGATGCTTGATAGGATATCTGAAGAAAACAAGGAGAATGTGAGTATAGTGCTTCACCATGGAGCCATACTCGGAACAATAGATACGGATATTCTACAGGATTCCACAGGTATCAATCATCTGGCATTATCGGATGCTTTGGAAGAAATGAAGGGAGCAGGACTGATTGCGGGTTCGGGCCAGCAATTGAATCAGTCCATTGCAAATAATGTCCTTTCCAGTATGGAGATGGATGACAGGAAGATTATTAGTGAAATTGCTGCCCCGGTGCTGGAGAATCATCGTCCTGAGGAAGTTATGAGCCTTGCCCAATTATTTGGGTGGTTGGCCATGGGGAATCCTGAACACAAAGAAAAAGCAAAGCACTATGCGGCTGCCTGTGCCGAATATTATACAAATATATTCAACTGGGATGAGGCCGTGGAAATGTGGCTGGCCGCAAATGAATTTTCGACAGATGCTGAAGAAAAGCTAGGATTCCTGTGGAATGCCATGGAACTTGAGTGGATATTGAGCCGGTTGGATAAGATTGATGACCATGCAAGTGAAATGTTAGAACTAGCCCAGAACAATAGTTCAGGAAAATACTGCGGCCTGGCCTACTGGATGATGGGACGCGTAAGCAACAAAAAAGGAGATTTTGATGCTGCAATTGCTTACTTAGAAAAGGCTGAAAGGACCATGAAATCGGTTGATGAGTTAGGCACACTGGCCTGGATTTTCAATACCAAAGGAACCATGTTCACCCAGAATGGAAAGAGAGATGAGGCAATGAACATATTCCGACAAACACTGGATCTGTGCAAGTCTCAAAACAACCTTGCCCTCAAGGCCAAAGCCATGACAAACATGGCCTATATACTGATGATTCAGGGAAAAGTCGATAAATCTAATGAGACATTACAGGAAGCAAAAAATATTACCGAAAATGCTGGCATTATCTTCGCAAGACCTGCAATATTCTGGCATCTAGCACTTCTGGCATATAACCAAGAAGATTTTGAAAAATGTGCTGAATACAGCAAGACGGCACTGGACACATCCTATGAATTGGGCAACTGGGCTGTAACTATCCAATGCCTGACCACTCTTTCTGCCGCTTATGACAAAATGGGCCAGAATAAATTAGTCGAGGAAAGTACTCTGGAAGCCTATGCCATGTCCAAGAAGACCGGAGCTGGAGACCTACTGGCTTTGACTTATAATATGTTTGATCTCAGCTTCAGAGAGCAGTTGAAATGGCTTGAAAGGACAATAGAAGTCACCAGTAAACCCAATGCCCATGCAGAAACTCTGAAAGCTTTGAAAGAGGAGATGATTATTCTGCTCTCAAATGAACTGGATACCATGTCAAAACTGATTGATAGTTCAATAAATCCCGAGAAAAAGCTCACGCTGGCAAAACAGCTGAAAGAATTACTTGAACAACTGGACATCTGATTTGAATTACTAATCCACTACTCCGCCACCGCCAGGAATAATCAGTGGCTGATTGGGGTCAAAATCTTCAAGTCCCCAACCACATATCTGGTTATATGCGTTGTATCTTATAGCTATATTGGTGGCAATGGCAGTGTCCAGTGTTCCGGCAGAATCAAACCCTGCCTTGAACTCGGCAAGCCAGCCATACAGTTCCATGTCCTCACCGGCCTCTGCGGTCTCGGTGGCGGCGGTCAGCTGACCGTGAATGTTCGTCTTCCCACTTGCATAATCCTCAATCGCTTTCTCATAATGCTTTCTTGAAGATTTAAACAATGCGCACTGGTGCTTTACTGGATTCTCTATTACAACCATCTTTTCAACTCCACGTGTAAATAAAGCTGAAGATATTTCAAATTATGCTAGATTTGAATCAACCTGATCTTGAATCATCACAGGATTCTTCATCTTCCATTGGTCTGGAATGTTCCGCAGATGGGGCGATTGTGCAGACTTGCATCGCAAATTTGGCACATAAGTTATAATTTATGTTTGTCAAATCTGCGTCTCACCCATCTTTGACGTATTATTTTAGATTCAAACTGTCAAAGTTGGGTTGCATCGGCTCACCGCAGCAATCAGGATGCGCGCTAGCCCTGATTTGCTTTTTACATCCCGGACATTCATAAATATTTTCTTCCATGCTTCAACCTCTTATCGCATAACGCGATGATAATTCAGAGGGAAAAATCTCCATCACTCGATTATCTTGATAGATTCACCGCCATGCCTGGATTCACGCGGCCGGACCCTGAGGAAAAGCGGCACCTGGAGACCTGCGCCGCAAACAATGGCTATGCCCAATGGTAACTGTTGAATTTCTTCGGTTGTACCAGCAGTCAGACCTTCCACAGACGATGTGACTGCCTTGAGATCCAGTGGATTAGTAATTTTCAGAATTATCTGGGTACCACACTGGCTCAGCACATTTTTATCAATCTTGGCAGCTCGCTGGGTGATGATCACCATTCCAAGACCAAATTTACGACCTTCAGCGGCAATCGTGCGCATTATTTTGGAGCAGGCGGTCGAACCCTGTTGGGGGCAGTAATTCACTGCCTCATCCACCACAACCAGCATTGGCGGAATTGCATTGATTTTCCGCATCTCGAACAGTGATGTCATGATCCTGTTGACAATTAACTCCGAAATATCTGGCGATGTGCCCCGGAGGTTGAGGATTGTCATTTTACCTTTCTGAACCAATTCCTCAAGTTTGGTACCACGCTCTGCAAATATCTGAATTTCGTCCAGGTACACCAATTCCTGAAGAAGCGGGGCATTGGCACTGTCTTCCTGTGCCTCAAGGGTTCGAATTACGTCTTTAAGCGAAAAAGTGGGCTTGTTGGCCCTTATCATCTCCAGAACCTTTTTCAGTGCTGGCAAGGCCTGACGGATATTCTTCACATTGGTAAGAGACAGAATATCCCTTGCCTCGAGATTGGAAAGTGTAAATCTGAGTGGTGTTGCATCCTTGTTTATCTTGGTATCCGGCGAGAATTCAACAATCTGATCTGCATAGCCTCTGGGAGTGACACCAAAGGGCGCATTGAACTCTGTGTCAGAGCCAGGGTCCCTCAGTGAGTTATATTCGCCATGGGGATCGATTATCATGACTGTCACATCATGCTTGAGCAGTTCTTCAACAAGCACACCGGTGATGTAGCTCTTACCGCCGCCGGTCTTCGCCAGTACGCTTACGTGCTTCTGTACCATATCATTGATGTCCAGCTGGATTTGAATATCATGACCCATGAGCATTCCAATGTATGCACCAGTCTTCTCGTTCTGTGTGATTCCAATTACCTCTTTTATAAGGACATCTTCTGCATGCATGACTGGAGAGCCAGCATTGAAAGGAACCTTGGGGGTTTGTAGCAGCCCGCGCTCATCCCGATATCCTATGATGCTTATCTGAGCCAGAACTTTCTCTTTGATGTCCATCATCTCTCCCTGGGAAAGAAGAAGGGCCTTCTCATCAGACAGATTGGTCTTTCTCTCCATCTTGTCCACCTGGCCAAGTACCAGGCCAGCGGTTTCATGTGGAATTTGAACATATTCCCCCTTCTCAAGGGGTGCTGTGACGCTGCATTTAAGTTCGGATGTGCCAACATCACCATAGATAATCCCAACAACGCCAGTCTTATCAAATTTATTTCCAATTTCTTCTTCATGAGCTTCGCTGTGCTCTAATGTATCGCCCATATCATGAGCATTGTCACTTACACTGTTGGCATAGTCGTCTTCAGAATCATAGTTCATTAATATCCCATCCTGCGGGTAGTATATATATTAAATAGGATATAAAACTTATCACCATACTTGAATTTATATGTGTTGTTTATTCGGCATATCCGTTTAAAAGTGCCAGAAATCACTATAAGAATAGATAATATCAAAAGATTTATATATTAGGGTATATTTTGTTATGATAACCGCAAGGAGTGGGATGCGATGATAAAAAAACTAGTGAATGATTGTGTTTTAGTAGGCATAGTACTGTCTTTTTTACTGACTGGTTTCATAGTTATGGGTACAAATAACGTGAACGCGCTGCCAGCGACTCCTACAATTAATCCTGTTGTACCGGACATTAGAATGGACCAGGACTCTGAATATTATTATGATTTGAGCCATCATGAAAGCGATGATAATGATGTGCCGGTGCCTCCGTTAATATCGGCAATTACTTACGATGCTCGTGCTTATTACATTCAATGTGATGGAGCAGGTGGCTTTGGTGCATTGACCTATCTTGGAGATACAGGATATGGAGCAAGGTCAACATGCGTAGGTGATTTTGATAATGACGGGGATTATGATGTTCTCACGACCCACTCCAACAGCGCTTGGGACTTTTACCTTTATTATTATGAAAATGTCGGAACCCCGACAGCAGCTAGCTTTGGAACGTGGCAATATATAGACTGGTGTGGGAGTTCTTTCTACCAAACAGGAGGTTATACTAATGGGATGGCACCTGCAGACTATAACAATGATGGAAATTTGGACTTTGTCATTAATACCCACAGCCTAAGCTCTTGGCTGTTCTTAGGTGATGGAAACTTTGGTTTTAGCAGCCAACCATTGCCTCGCATGGATGGAAATTATGGCCGTGGTGCAGATGCCGGAGATATTGATGGGGATGGGGATGAGGATCTTGTAATGGCCAATTATCCTGGTCATGTTTACGTATACACTAACACCGACGGTTATTATTCTAGCACCGACCTCGGAGATATTGGGGCAGATATTTATGGTTCTGTCTTGGCAGATTTCAACAATGACGGAGATCTTGACATATTAGTAGAATGGGGAAGCAATGGTAACACCTATTTAGCTCTTGGAAACGGAGATGGGACCTTTGGTACATTTAATTATGTTGCCTCAGCAGACCAAAATCACCATTCTTGCTTTGATGCTTATGACTTCAACGATGATGGAAACCAGGACATAGTGCTTGTTGATTGGAATTGGAATCAGGTCTGGTTTTATCCAGGTAATGGAGATGGAACCTTTGCTGCCCGACAAATTTTGGGAAATACGCCTAATGAAGTTCTTGGAGTGGGAACTCCCCATAAAACAATTGGTGCACAGGGACTTACCTGGTCAGCTAGCGATATTGATGGGGGCCTGATTGATTCAATTACCTTTGACGCTGCAACTGACAGAATGACTATCACATCACAGCCAGGTGTTTGGGGAAGTGATGATGTGTTGCTTACATTGACCAATACACTGGCAGAAACCACAACACAGTGGATTACTATCACAATTCCAGAACCAAGCGGACCTGTTATTGATCCAATTGTTCCAGACCAGACATTGTACAAAACCGTGAATAATTTAGATTTAAGTAAATATGAAAATCCCGGAAAGGATATTGTGCTGAGCACACCTACAACTGTTGCTGATTATCAGGTGAAAGTTGTATTGAATACTGGTAACTTCGATTATGCCGACGCAAAGATCAATGGTGCAGATATCAGATTCTTTGATGTAAATGATAATCCACTTAGCTACTGGATTGAGTCCTGGAATTATGACGGCACTTCCACTATCTGGGTAAAATTACCAAATGTGGGAACAAATCAATTCGCCATGAAATACGGCAACCCCCTGGCAACCTCTGAAAGTGATGGGGAGGCGACCTTTAACTTCTTTGATGACTTTAATGACGGAACCATAGATCCGGCTAAGTGGCCCACTCAAAGCTTGGGTGGTTATATACACGAAAGTGGTGGGGAACTGATAGTTAGGCGAGCTGACCAAAATGTTTACATCCATAGCGCGGCATATAATGCAGCTGACCTCCCTCTAATATTTGAATCAAAAAGCAGAACGGGTTCAGCACCCGGGAATGGCTGGTCACCAGTAATGTGGTACCAATCCAACGGTGAAGGGAGCAGTCTCCTTGATCACGCCAATGGTAACACCCAATATGTTAGAAACGATTGGAATTGGTACGGTTATGGTGGTAAGACTTTGAGTGCATGGCATATTAACCGTCTAACATTACCAGGAACAGGAACATGGACTGCCGGTGCAACCTGGGATACAGGAGAAAACTGGGAAGTTAGCTTCGGTAATTCCTTCTCTGGTAATTATTATCTTAAGATAGGACCAAGGCATGATAATCTTGTCAACAACCAAAATATGGATGGTGCTGTTGATTGGACCCGTGTCCGTAATTACATGGCCACCGAGCCGGTTGCTACAGTTCGTTCTGGATCGAGTTCCCTCACTTGGAGTGTGTCTGATGTTGATACTACACTTTTCACAGCCAATATTATTGATGTTACCAATGACATATTACAATTCATACCTGTTAATATGATGGCTGGCTCAGATGATATTTTGCTAACGCTCACTGATTCAAATGGTCGCACGAGTGAACAGTGGATAACAGTAACTGTATTCCCCTATGAACTCTGGATTGATCCAGCGGTTCCTGACCAGATAATAGATACGCAAATAAAGAGCATAGACCTTACTATGTATGAAAATGATGTTAGCCAGCATAGTAGAGACATCACCTTAAACGCTGCAACTACAGTAGCTGATTATCAGGTGAAGGTTGTTTTGAACCCAGGTAACTTTGACTATTCACATGCACGTCCGGATGGTGGAGACATCAGGTTCTATGATGCAAACTATATATCATTGAGTTATTATATTGATTTCTGGAATGTTGGAGGTACGTCAACTATCTGGGTGATGATTCCTGACATAGGAACCAGCCAATTCACCATGGAATATGGAGATTATAGAATGCTATCCGAAAGCGATGGTGACGCAACGTTCCCCGACTTCTTCGATGACTTTGATACTGACACCTCTGGCCAATATAATATAATCGGATCAACTTCCACAACATTTACCTGGGAACCAGGAAATAGTCGAATTCGAACAAGCAATAATTATGATAAGTTTTTGGCCTCAAATACTTTCGTTCCTTCATTTAACCCAATCGTTGAAGTCAAGGCATATTCTACTGACAATGATGGAATGGGTGCTATGATCCAGGCAGGTTCAGTATACTACTGTACCGTAATGACCAGTGACTATAATGGAAATAATGCGGTTGGAGGCATTGAAAGCCTTGTACGTTATAATTCTCCTCCTTCGGACAATTACCAGGGGAGAACTACAATCAACTATGGTCATCAGATCAGTGCACAAAACCAATGGCACATCGCAGGAGTCGGTTTTGATGGCACTAATATTTTCAGTTATTTCGATGGAGTAAAGCAGGGCGGCTCATATAATCCACCAGGGACAGTTTCAATAAACATGGTAGGATTGAGCCAACAAGCCGCTCCGACAACATACTACGATTTCCTTAGGGTAAGAAAATATGTCGCTACCGAGCCTGTTGCTACTATAGGTGCAGAATCTGGTGGATATGATCTTACTTGGAGTGTGTCCGATGTTGACACTACCATTTTCGATGCAAATATGTTAGATGTGCCAAACTACATCCTGCGATTCACCTGGCCAGTAGGACAGTTAATAGGCGGTACTGATGATATCCTATTAACGTTAACCAGTTCAAATGGATTCACGGTCCAACAGTGGATTAGTGTGACTGTTCCTGATTATCCTGAGATTGTTACCACTGTGCCATTTGACGGGGTAAGCAATATCCGCATTGACAAGTCAGTGTTTATAATTTTTGACCAGCCCATGGATTTGAGTACAGTGACATTCACCTGTACGCCAGATCCTGGCGGCTGGATTGTAGCTGGAGATCAGACAAC
>JAGLQM010000119.1 GCA_023136815.1 Thermoplasmata archaeon | reverse complement strand
TTGTGTCATAAACTTCACCCAGGTCCTCATAGGTCCGGAGATAGTAGAGGAAGATGACCACACCATAATTACCAAGGATCTGCTCAAACCAACTGAAATGCCATTTAGCAAGACCATCAAGAGGATGTTTCTCCTTGTGAAGAGCATGCATGAGAATATAATGCAGGCACTTGTGGAACGGGACCGGAACCGGGCAAATGATGTTATAAATCGGGATAAGGATGTTGACAGGCTCCAATGGCTGGTTGCCAGACAGGCAAATATGGTCCTGGAGGACATCAGCCTCTCCAATAAGATGGAGATCCAGCAGAGGGATGTAATATTCTATCTCACCATCAGCAGAATCCTTGAGAGAGTGGGAGACCACGCAATAATCATTTCCAGGCAAATGCCAGTACTTATTGACAAGAAACTAAGCTCCAAAAATACAGCAATAATCAAATCAGCCAGCGACCTTTCCCTGAAAATCTTATCAAAGAGCATGGAGTCATGGCAGAAGAGAGACCTCACTCTGGCAAATGACACAATAGAGATGGTGGAATCCCTGAAGCTGGAATGCAAGAAAATTAATGATATTGCGGCCCACATGAAGGGCGAACCAGCAGTGGCAATGAGCTATGTCAGCGAGAGTATCCGCAGGACCGGGGAGTATGCCACTGATATTTCTGAATTGATGATTAATCGGCTGGTTAACGAGTGAATTAGCGGATAAATTGTCCTATAGCTGAGAGAATAGTTGCAGATTACACATAGTGTTGCTTAATTTATTGTCTACTATTTGTGGTGAATTCAATTTTCGATGTAAATACGCTCGGATCCACCTAAGATTTAAATCATCAATTATAAAATTGTAATGATAATCTCTTCAATGCCCAATTGATAATTATTAGCATGCTATAAATTGATATATAATATAACTAGTTATGATTAAGTTTTAAATACAATGTGTTAGTCTCCCGTGGTAATTAATTCTCTATATAGAGAGAACATAATTAAAGGAGAGGGAATTCGTATGAAAAACGCTACTGTATCTAGCAGTAAGAAGAAGAGTTTAACTGTGTTTGCAATGTTCGCAGTCGCCGTAATGCTCTTGCCGACCGCATCTGCATTTGTTATTGATGACATAACAATTGACACCAACAGTCTTCCATATTCTAAAACCTGGGATATATTGGATTCTGGACTGGTCAATATGCGCTTCATCAATATTGATAATGATATGACATTGAATATTAAATTCGAGAATGTTGGTTCGTCTGTGATAGGGACTAACTTTTCGAATTATGGAATGTTCGAATCCGAAAATTCAATTTTCTTGATTGATATTTCGTCCAGCAATAATAATGAAGTACTTTCTTTCATTGCAAATTCTGGAATGTCTATGACAATCTCTGAAATTCTTAAAGGAGGGTTTGTGGAAGGATGTGATGATTGTCTCCTTAAAGGTGAAACCTATCCAGGAATTGCTGATTTGAGCTCAATTCCAGAATATTCAAATGCATATGAGAGTCATGAAATTACATTGACTATCCCAGATACTAGCATCCCACATTCTCTTTCGGTAATATCGGATGAGGTAATTTCATTTTTTGCTGTTACAGAAGGGAAAATTTCTTTGTATGACATGATGAACGATGATAACACGCCTTACGAGCCAGCATTTCCTCTCCTGCTACCGATAGGTACAAGTCAAGTTATTCTAAGATCCATGGGCAGTGCTTACGTGGAAGTGCAAATATCCACTAATATCGAACAAGCATCAAGCGGCATAACTGATCTTGAACTTGAATGGCTTGGCATGGATAACATTCGATTGACAAATGACATTGCAGAATTGGAACAGCCTAATATATATGTTGATTCAAATAATATAATTCATACTGCCTGGATTGATTATAGAAATAGTGGCTCAATATACTACAAGAACAAGAACTACATTAGTGAGGTATGGAACTCTGAAATTCAAATAACCAATGGTTCATATATCCCAGAAGAATTAGATTTCTCAGGTTCTGACAATAATTTGTATATCGTGTTCAAGTATCCGTCTTCTACTTCTAATTATTGGGAGGACAGAATAATGTTTATGAAAAGTGTAGATGGTGGGCAAACTTGGACCTCACCCACCTCTATTGGAATTGGTAAATCTCCTTCTATTTCCACATCTGGAAATCACGTATACATCGCTTATCAAAGCACTACAACGGATCCAATGGATTTTAACGGTAACGTTGGTAGCCAGTTACATGTATTACATAGTTGTAATGGCACTACATGGGATGACACTACGTTTTATGAATCAGCAGTATATCAAACCAGTATACCAATAATTACAGCAAATGAAAATTATGTTCATCTCGTTTGGGCTGGTTCTGATGACAAGTTACATTATGCCTATAGTGATGATTATGGCGTGAGTTGGAGTGCAACAACAAGTTCTTATGTTGAGATTGAATGTGAACTTTCTGATTATGTAATGAATGAACCTTTTAGTATTGCATCACAACTTGATAATTTATATATAGTATGGTCTGACGTAAGAGATGGTCAAGAAGAAATCTATTACAAAAAGAAAGATTCCAGTGGGTGGAGAGCAGATATCAAAATAACCAGTTCAAATGACTCATCTTTGAATCCAAAAATTACATGCTTAGCTGATGATTCATCATCCCAAAATATCCATCTGGTCTGGGAAGAAATGGCTGAATCTGGAAAGAAAACAATTCATTACAAAGGTTTGGAAGAATCTGGCTCTGATCTAACCACCAAGACAATGATATCTAACAATATTGATTCAGAATCATCACAGCCAGATATTGCAATTGATTATTTCAATGGCATACATATAGTGTGGGTCGATGATAGAGATGGAAATCAAGAATTGTATTACTCTGGAAGTGAATCCCCTGTATTAACTATTGATTCCCCAATATTAATGGATTCCGCAATTGAAGCTGGAGATCCTATCACAATTGTTACCACCATAAGGAACAGTGGAGAAGTTTCTGCGATTAATATTCCTGTTAATTTTTATTCATTCCCTGAAGAGAATCTATTCGCTACTGTTGTGATTGATGAGATATCTCCTCATTCATATGAATCCATTAGTGCTGTTTGGAATTCTACTGCAGGCTCACATGATATTGTTGTCACAATCGATTTAGATAATACATACTCCAATGGTGCTATAGTTAGTGCTTCTACTT
>JAGLQM010000118.1 GCA_023136815.1 Thermoplasmata archaeon | reverse complement strand
TGGCCTTGCCTATGGAAACTGCAACCGGTACCACTGGAGCAGTGTTTGTTACGAACCTTGTTTCAGGATGTGCCAGTGCCAGTTGGCGATAAGCCTCAATTGGCTCGAATGCGAATATTATGTCAGCTTCGGTTGCTCCAATTAACGAGCTATGGATGTTTCCAACACATAGATTGGTTACAACCACTCCACCGCGCTGGGCCATGCCGTGAACCTCGCTCATTACTGCATCATGACCTTCGGCCATTGCTGCCTGGGCCAGTACTTTTGAAGCGAATAGAACACCTTGACCGCCAACACCTACAACAACTATTCTTGTATTGCTCATTGGGATTCCTCCTTTTTATTTTCGTGAATAGCATCAAACGGACATACCACTGCACACATACCACAGCCATTGCACATTCCCTCATTTATGTGTACACTTCCGTCATCTGACAGATAGATGGCAGGGCAGCCCCAGGTTTTCAGGCACACTTGACACTTCTTGCATTCATCCTGGTTTATTTGCCAGGTATTGAAATCATTGGCTTTCTTGCGGTCTCTGGCTTCTAAAAGTACGCAAGCGCGTTTGGCAATAATAACCGCTAAACCGTCATGGGCCAGTGCATCTTCATAGGTCTTCTGCATCTTCTTCATATCGCTGGTGTCCACAACACGCACAAAGTCAACACCACAACCTCGAATTATGGCCTCAATGGAAATGTCAGGAGACGGATTTCCTCTACCATCAACACCCATACCAGGGTTCGGCTGATGGCCAGTCATTGCTGTTGTTCTGTTATCCAGGATTGTGTAAACGAATTTGTGACGATTGTACACTGCGTTTACAATGCCATGAATACCCGAGTGGAAGAATGTTGAATCTCCCAGGAAAGCAAGTACTGGTTGATCTGTGGCCTTTGAGAATCCTCCAGCGGCATCAACGCTGCTGCCCATGCATAGCAAGAAGTCAGCAACATTCAATGGGTCCTGGATACCAAGAGTATAACAACCAATATCTGTTGAGAAAATTGCGTCTTTAAAATCCTGCTTGAGTGCTTTTTTCACGGCGTAATATGTTGAACGGTGTGGGCATCCTGGGCACAGGCTTGGAGGCCTCACTGGAAGTTCAATTTTGACCTCTGGAACATTCTTTGGCAGAAGGTCTTGGCCAGTTATTCCTGAAAATGCCTTTTTCATTACATCTGGACCGTATTCGCCCATTACTGAAAAGTGACCGGAACGCTTTCCGAATACTTTTATTTCTGGTTTTACGTCCTTGGCCAGTGCCAGAATTTCATTTTCCATTAGAGGTTCTCCTTCCTCCACCATGACTATTTTATCAACTGACTTCATAAACTCTGTTATCTTGTCAGTTGGCAGGGGCCAGGTCATGCCCAGCTTGAGTATTTTTCCCTTGATGCCTGCTTCTTTCATGACATCTACGGCATAATTGAAACCAACGCCAGATGCTATAATTCCGTACTCTGAACCGCCCATGTCGATTATCTCATTGAATAGGCTTGTTTCGGAAATCTTTTTAGCATTGGCCATGCGCTCCAGAAGAAGTTTATGACCGATTCTGGCATGTGCTGGCACTGTGACGAATCTTCCTGGATCCTTCTCAAAACGGCCATTGCCCTTTTGTGGCAGCTTGTCCTTGGTAAATACTATGCCGCGAACATGGTTCAGCCGGGTTGTGGTACGCAGCAAAACAGGAAGTTCAAGTTCCTCGGACAAGTCAAAGCCTATTCTGGTCATTTCTTTGGCCTCCTGGGCATTGGCTGGCTCCAGCATTGGGATATTTGCAATCCTGGCATAATAACGATTATCCTGTTCATTCTGGCTGGAGTGACAACCAGGATCATCGGCAGTTATCATGACAAAGCCACCGCGAACACCCTGATAGGCTACGGTCATGAATGCATCTGCTGCCACATTGAGGCCAACATGCTTCTGGAAATTCAGTGCTCGCAGATTGCTGGCAGACGCAGCTGCTGCAACCTCCATTGCAACCTTTTCATTGGTTGAGAATTCGAAGTAAACACCAGCTTCCTTACCTATGGCATAGAAGGTATTTCCAATCTCGCTGGACGGTGTTCCGGGATATGTGGCTGCAAAGTCAATACCGGCTTCAAGTGCGCCACGAACTATGGCCTCATTTCCAAGCAAGAATAATTTCTTGCCAGATTCATTTGTCAGTAATTCTTTCATATGTCTAACCCCTGTGTGAATTCTTCCTTTTTAAGTAGTAGTTTCCATGCCCTTGTAGTTTCAATCTGCATTGCATCCAGCTCTTCCTGTGGAAGGTGTCTGAACCTGCCCTGAAGTTTCAGATACTCCATTAATGGCTTTAGCTCTGAAGGTTTGCGAGTTATCTTGTAAACACCATTTTCAACCTCATACATTGGATAAGCACCTGTGGCAACTGCCAGTCTGCAAATTTCAATGGTTTTATCAGGTGCCATTCTCCAACCAGTTGGACAGGGTGCATAAATCTGTATGAACTTGGGGCCGCGAATGCTCTGCGCTTTCCTCAGTTTCTTGATCATGTCCTCTGGGTAGCCGACGCTCACTGAAGCAGCATATGGAATCTGATGTGCAACCATGATTTCCATCATATTCTTCTTGGGCTGCTTTTTCCATTCCTGGTTTGTGCCTACTGGTGTGGTGGTTGTCCATGCGCCAACTGGTGTTGAAGAACTGCGCTGGATTCCGGTGTTCATGTATGCTTCATTATCATACATTATGTAGATTACATCGGTTCCACGCTCAACCATGCCAGATAATGCCTGAATACCAATATCGGCTGTGCCGCCGTCACCTGCAAATCCTACCACAGTGACGTCAGTTATTCCTTTGGCATCCAAAGCAGCTTTTATTCCGGAAATTGATGCGCCAGTTGTTTCAAATGCGGTATTAAGAAGCGGAACTTCTAATGTTTTTAATGGGAAGGGTCCGGGCATAACTGCCCAGCAACATGCAGGTATGCTGACAATGGTCTTTGGCCCCAGTGCTTTCAGGGTATAGCGCATAGCATTGCATGCACCGCATCCAAGGCATCCAACATGGCCAGGGTTCATGTATTCTTCTTCTGGAATTGTTTTCTTGACCATATTACCAACCTCCATGACCTTTAACGCCAATCCATTCGATTTCCGTATCCAGACCTTCTGTCAGGCCGAGAGTTTTCAAGAACACTTTCTCCAAAATTTCAGGCGTAATGTCCTTTCCTCCCAATCCCATAATGTAATTTTTCAGTATAGGAATATCAGTC
>JAGLQM010000117.1 GCA_023136815.1 Thermoplasmata archaeon | reverse complement strand
CATATGACTCAGTAATAAATAACTTTTTGGTTACTGAACATGTCTCGCCTTGATTGTGGTCAAATTTGCGCTGTTTAGGATTGGGGAGCCCTCACTTTAGACTGCCCATTTGCTGTGCAATAATGCCCATTGCAGTTGAAGTCTCCAGCGGCACATTGGAGCCAGTTATCTCTGCATGATAGTCCACGCTAGCCAGCAAGTATTTTGGGAGGCCCTTTCTGCCAAGGCCCATGATGACACAAAGTCGTTTTTTGGAATGATTCTTTGCCAATTCCATGGCCTTTTCCAAATTGATTTTTTTCTTATTGTCAGGATGAGATGTTGTGGCAATAGCCAGCCCTGCTTCGTCTGGCTCGTTTATTAGCAAAATACGATTTTCCTGAGCCAGTTCCTTGAGATACCTGCCGCCCTTTCCAATATTTGTATCTCCTGATACTTTTTTCACCAGAGAGTCCAGATCTTTAACAGGAAAATCCAGCAGTGCCAAATCCAAGCCATAAGCAATGCAAAGCGGTGCTGCTCTGGCAATCATTCTAATATGGATCGGGGAAAGATTTCCTTCATATGTGTCATGGAGTGCAAGAACATTTCGGGTACTTTTTTGAATGACTGGCTGAGATTTCTCCTCAGTCACTTGGCCCATTGCTTTTTGAATTCTGAATTTAAGTTTGTCATTATCAGCATTTTCCAGAGCCAGTTGAAAATTATGCTCAGCAAGTTCATCCTGGCCAAGTCTCTTAAACCCCATAGCTAGATTGAATCGAATACTGGCCGTCTCCGCTAGGTCTTTGACCTCGTTCAGGCATTCTTGAGCCGAATTAAACCAGTCCAGCGCAAGTTCCTTCTGGCCTGCCCTGTCTGCGCTTCCTGCAAGTGTTGTAAGGAGACTGGCTTCCTCCAATGGAGTTGGCAGATCAGTTATTGCCATTGCTATTGCTTCGAGACTTTCAATATCATTTGATTGAGAAGCCAGATACTTCAGAGTTGCCAGTGTTTCAGATTGCTTCAATGCCAGTTCAACAGCCTTCTCAATTGGTTCGGTTGCTTCTGTTCCGGCTCTGGCCAGCTGAAGCTGGAGATATCCCAGAAGCTTGATTTGATTCTCATGATTTACTTTATCCAGAATTTCCATAATCATTTCGAATTTCGGGCATTCAGTAGCCCAGAATTTTATGATTGGCTTACAGGAATCAACTTCATGACCTTCATTTTGAATTGCCAGTTTCAATAATTCCGGGGCATTTTTACAGCCCAGATGTTTGGCGGCTCCGGAAATTGCCTCGGCTTTTGCCTTTGGTTCCGGGATTTGTTCTATTTGTTTGATTATTTCCTTTGGCATATCCTTTGATAATTTACATAATGATATGATTAATTCGGCTCTGCGCCATGGTCTCTTTTCTTTTTCCACAAGGTTCAGAGCTTCTGTTTTTAATTGACTGGCTAGCTTATTTCCCAATCTGCTATAAACAGACAGATTGAACAAAGCCAGTGAAATATAATAAGGGTCAGAAAGTGCCCTGGCTTCCTCTATGAGCTTATTTATATTGGCATTGTCAGATTTTGAACCTTTGATGATTTTCCTGTATGCCGAGGGTGCATGTTCCTTCTTTCCCATTGCTTGGTTGTAGTTTTGGATGTGTATAATACTTTTTGCATGAGAATTACTGAACATGTCCGAGCCTGAATGCCGCGACCTTCTGGTTGGGTAGCCCTCACTGAAGACTATCTGGAAAAAAATGGATATTCATCTGGCTGAACACTTCAAACAATTCATCAGGTGCTTGTATTAAATACCCCTATCAGTTCCAGCGGCCAACGCATCTAATTCGGGAGAAAGAGCATCTGGAACACATTTCGCTTTTTCGTTAGCAGATGCACAAAATACAGAGGCGTATACAAATGACCACATTCAAAGAGCTTGGCCTAAGTGATAAACTACTTGGGACAATCGAGAGGCTAGAATTTTCAGAGCCAACAAGGATACAGAAAGAAGCTATACCGTTTATTCTCAGCGGCAAAGATATTATCGGCGAGTCAGAAACCGGTTCCGGTAAGACGCTGGCTTTTGGCTGCGGGATAATTGAAAAATGCTCGCGAGAAGGAGGAATCCAGGCACTTGTTCTCACACCCACCAGGGAACTTGCAGAGCAGGTTAAGGATTCTATTAAAGAATTGGTTCATAAACCACGATTGAACATTGCTGCAATTTACGGCGGCACATCCATCAATACTCAAATTAAAAATCTTACACGGGCAAACGTGGTTGTTGCAACACCAGGAAGATTGCTGGATCATATTGACCGCGGCACTATCGACTTAAGAAATGTGAAATATCTCGTGATGGACGAAGCTGACCGCATGTTTGACATGGGATTCATAGATGATGTGAATAAGATAATCAAGAGATGCCCAAGGGAACGTCAAACCCTATTTTTCTCGGCAACAATATCTCCAGATGTGAAAAAATTAGCCAAACGACACATGAAAGATCCTGAAACTGTTTTGGCAGGAAACATTGTTGACCCTGCGAAGCTCAAGCAAACCATAGTCAGAGTTTCCAAAAATCAAAAGTTTTCACTATTAACGCATCTTCTCAAGCAAGAAGGCCAACCACTGGCCATGGTGTTCTGCAATACTCGACATCTTTCAGATTTTGTGGATAAGAATCTGCGATTCAATGGAATAAAGGCTGCGGCAATTCATGGCGGCCTAACCCAGAATGCAAGGCTCAAGGCAATTGATCGATTTCATGCCCACGAGGTTGATGTTCTGGTGTGCACAGATGTGGCAGCCCGTGGTCTACATATTAAAAATGTCTCGCATGTAATTAATTATGATTTACCGCCAGACCCAAATGATTATGTTCACCGCATTGGAAGAACAGCAAGGGCAGGCGAATCCGGCCAGGTAGTCAATATTTTGACCAATTTTGACAAGAATCTCATGAAGAAAATCCAGTGGCAGAACAAGGCCTTTAAGATTGAAAACATGGAAATGGATGATTTCAAAGAGGCAAAAATCACCACAACAATGGGCCGGATAAAGAATGACCACAGTGCAAGACCTGGCTCAGGCAGATGGGATACTAAAGAAAGCAGCTACAGAAATTCCCAGGAAAAGCACAGAAGCTGGAAATCAAATTCCGGTGGAAGAGGCGAAAGCTGGCAGTCCAATTCTAAACCTGGAAGCTATAGAAAAAATTCAGATGGCAATAATGGCAAAAGTTCCAAGCCTGGCGGTTATAATGGTAAATCTGACGGCTATAAGGGAAGATCCG
>JAGLQM010000116.1 GCA_023136815.1 Thermoplasmata archaeon | reverse complement strand
CCATCATAAATCCCTGGCCGCACATTCCCACGCCCAGGTATAGGCCATCAATTTTACTTTTACCAACTATTGGCACACCGTCTGGTGTCATTGGGTACAATCCTCGCCATAGTCTGCGAATGGTTAGGCCTTTCATCCTTGGAATCAGGTCAACCAAACGTCTAGCTAATATTGGCATGAATTCTGATGTTGCTCTTTTGTCCTCACCTACAATCGGGTCAATTGGAGTATAGCAGAAAATAATCTGGCCGCTTTCTATTTGCCCGAAATAGAAATTTTTGGTCTTGCCCTCTGGCCCAGGCCGAATATCAACCACCAGCGGGTCAAGAAATCGCCTAACTGGTGATGTAATTCCAGCTTCATGACTATCCGGGATAATTGGAATGTTCAGGCCTGCCATCTTGCAGATATGAGTGCCCTTTGCACCTGCTGCGTTCAAAACAGCCGAGGCAGAGTATTCGCCCCTATTGGTTTTCACACCGATGACAGCCTTCCCTTCCATTGCCAGTTCCTGCACACTTTCTCTAAATTTAAATTCAACTCCAAGTTTACGCGCCTCATTGGTGAAGGATTCTATTGCCATTAGCGGCGATACCTGGCCATCATCCGGGGAATAGGTTCCCCCCAATAATCCACTGCGATTAATGCCCGGTACAAGTTTAGCAACTTTATCATCCCCTACCCAGTCGATATTGAGTTCAAACCTTTTCTGAATAGGCAAGACTGCCTGCATCATTGCCGCGTCTTTTTCTCTGTAAACAGGGAAGCAGTAGCCGCCCTCTTTCCAGCCAATATTAGTGCCAGTATTTTCCTTCCAGGTGGAAAATATCTTCAAACTTTCCTGGCAAGTTTTAATTTTTGCAGGATCTGAATGTGTTGCTCTGACACCGCCAATGGCAGTTTTATTTTCACCCTGGCCAGCCGAAGCATTCTTCTCAATGCAGAGAACTTTCATGCCCTCCCTGGCAAGGAAATAAGCCGTGGGAACTCCTACAGAGCCAGCTCCAATGATTATTACATCATAATTGCTCATTACTCTTCACCCCCACCCAGGAAAGCAGAAATCGGAACTTCAAGAGCGAACGGCCTTTCAACGTTCGGCTCTATTTCAGCATCCCGGCCAAGTTCCTGGCGGAATAATCGCAGAGCCAGCTCATTACAAGTCTTTGCACCACAAGGGCCCATTCCAACTCGCAAAGCAGCCTTCAGAGCATTGAAGTCTGTGCATTCAGTATCTCTGATATACTGGATTATTTCGCCTTTGGTGATTCGCTCGCACCTGCATACTATTGTGTCCCAGTCGTCCCGGGAAGTGGCAGTAGAGCCAGATTTTTTATCTTCTGGCTGGTAGATGTGAATTCCTGCCACCGCTTCAGCATCTTCCATTGGAACTTCCAGAAGCATTAGCTGGCGTCGATTTTGCCATTTTGAATCCTTGATTGCAATTACCTTTCCCTGTCCAATATGGTGGCCTTCAAAGCCAGTTGTTTTCACAATCTGGCCAGGTTTTACAGTTCCATGTGGCATCTCCCATGGAAGGGTTACCAGCGCCAGTTTTCCATTAGGATCATAAGCCCGGTCAACAAGGGTAATTGCCAATCCTGGGCAGATAACAACACAGCGTGTGCAACCAATACATTCATCAGTAAATTGCGGAACGCCAGTTAATTTTCCATCATGTGTTTTAATTGAATTTTTCGGGCATACTGCAGTACATGGGTTGCAAGGAATTTCCTGAGCACAGCGTATTATTGGGTAAATTTTTGCCTTGTCCTTTTTGAAATAACCAAGCTCATGCATTGGTCCAGGTTTAGCCCGGAGCATGTCCAGTATATCGTACCACTCTTGTGGGACCTCAATGTCATGGCCAATGTCTTGAAGCATTTTCCTGCCTATTATTCGACCGCTGAAGATCGCCGCAGAAGCTTCGGCAATGACATCAGCATCACCGGCTGCATAAGCACTGAATCCGAATTGTCTGGCTTTTTCCAGAAGCTCGTCCACCGGGGCAAGGCCAACTGCCACCAGCAAGGTGTCACAGTCAAAGCTCTGTTCTGTATCTGGCTGCGGTGTGAAAGTTTTGTCAATAGCTGCGATGGTAACCTTTTCCAGCTTACCATCGCCTTCGGCCTTCAAAATTGTGTGAGCTGTCCATATTGGAATTCCCAATCTTTTAACCTTATCCAGATGCACCTTGTACCCGCCGCATTGTGGCAATGCCTCGACAATACCCAGTACCTCAATGCCAGCTTGAAGTGCATGATAGGCCGCAATGAGTCCAACATTACCTCCACCAACAATGAAAAGCCGATTACTGGCCCTTATCATGTCCCTGTTGACAAGTGTCTGGAAGGCTCCGCCGCCATATACACCCGGGAGGTCGCAGCCCGGGAAAGCCAGTGTCTTCTCTCTTGCACCGGCAGTTACCAGAAAATGCTTCGGTCTTACAAGATGGTATTTGCCAGCTTTCACAATACCAACAAGGCCGTCGGAAAATACTCCTACCACTGGTGAGTCCAACCATATTTCTGTATTGGCCAGTTCTTCTACTTCTTCTGCCAGCAAGGTTCCAATATCCATGCCTCGCATTCCTGCATGGCAGTCCCGAATTGAACCGAAGAAATTGTGAGTCTGAAGTCCTAATTTGCCGCCTAATTCCAATTTATCATCTGCGATTATTACGTTCAAATTGCCAGCGGTTAATTCTACTGCCGCTGATAATCCCGCAGGACCGGCACCAACTATCAGCACATCGGTTTCCACAACCGGAATCGCACTTGCTGGTACAATATCATCGTCTTCGGGAAGTTCAGGTAGGCCATCCAGTTCTTGAACTGCCATACTTTCCTTCACAGGAGTAATGCAGGCTTTTTTCGGCAGTCCATCTACTAAAACCAGACACTGAGCGCATTGCCCATTGGCGCAGAATATGCCCTGTGGCGCACCGTCCTTGTGATGTTTATTGAATATTGCAATACCATGAGCTATCATTGCGCTGGAAATCATTTCTTCAGGTCTGGCTTTGTATGCCAGGCCATTAAATGTGAAATTGACTGTTGCCTCGGAATCCGGGGAAATAATAGGATGTTTAGAAATTCGATGATTAATCATTCAGAACCTCCTTCAAATTACTGGCTAAAAAGCTGAAAATATCCAGAATTTCAACACTGCTCTGGCACCAGCCGCTTTTCAGGGCTGCAAGGTGTGCGGTGCATCTTGTGGAACTTGAAATGAGAATACTTGCGCCTGCATCTTCAGCTTTTTGCAAAAGCAGGGTACCCTTCTCCCTTGAACCGGAGCCTACAAA
>JAGLQM010000115.1 GCA_023136815.1 Thermoplasmata archaeon | reverse complement strand
ACATGTCAGATAATTTGAGAAATGCACTTGAATCGGCTGATTTTATCATCTCAAAGGGCATGGGCAATTTTGAATGTTTTACTGAGGTGGATTACAAGCCTTTAGCTTATCTTATGCGAACAAAATGTCCGCCAGTTGCAGATGCTGCCGGGGCCCCGGTTCGGTCCAATGTTGCTATTGTTATAGAGTAAGAATTTGTCGAATTTTAGCCAGTCAAAAAGCTGGATATTTTTGACTCATAAATACCGTCAGGCGCAACGTTTATACACCCCCATTTCATGCCCTATGACAAGGGAGTGGGATGCTCGAATTTCCATGTGTTGTAATGAGGCTTGCCTATCTCCTGGGAGAGTATGAGTATGAAACTAAGTGACAATGCTCTGGCTGTACTGGAGCGGCGATATTTGGCCAGGGACGATACCGGCGAATTAACAGAAAGACCACAGGATATGTTCCGCAGAGTGGCAAAGAATATTGCCTCTGCAGAATCCAATTATGGGATGAATAAGAAAGACATAAAATCCATTGAAAATCAGTATTACAATCTCATGGTATCCTTGGACTTTTTACCTAACTCTCCAACACTTATGAATGCTGGTAGAGACATCCAGCAATTATCCGCATGCCTTGTGCTGCCTGTAGGCGACTCAATGGAAAGCATATTTGATTCATTGAAAAACGCTGCGCTTATACACAAGAGCGGCGGCGGAACAGGTTTTTCATTCTCAAGATTGAGGCCAAAGAATGACTTTGTCATGTCCACCAGGGGCGTCAGCAGCGGGCCAGTATCTTTCATGAAGGTATTCAATGCTGCCACAGAGGCAATAAAGCAGGGCGGAACTCGCCGGGGAGCCAATATGGGAATCCTGCGTGTTGACCATCCAGATATCATGGAATTCATAATCTGCAAGGAAGATCTCAGTGTCATGACCAATTTCAATATTTCAGTTGCAATAACAGACAAATTTATGAAGGCTGTAAAGGCAGAAGGGGAGTATGACCTGGTGAATCCCCATTCCGGGAAAAAACAGGGAACTCTGAATGCCGGGGAAATATTCGATAAAATCAGTGCTGGAGCCTGGAAGACCGGAGACCCTGGCATGGTTTTCATAGACAAGCTTAATAAAGATAACCCGACGCCAAAGATTGGGGATATTGAGAGCACGAATCCTTGCGTGGCAGGCAATACCTGGGTGCATACCGAACATGGACCATGCAAGGTTCTTGACCTGCTGGGAATGCAATTCAATGTCAGAATAGACGGCCATGATTATCGTACAGGCCAGCAAGGTTTCTTCAAGACTGCAACAAAGAAAATCTTCAAGCTGAACACCAAGGAAGGCTACGAACTCAGGCTCACAGAAGATCACCCGGTCAGAGGTGTTGAGAGCATGAACCGACATGGCATAAGCACGGTCTGGCGCAAGGCCAGTGAATTGAAGCCTGGCGAAAAAATAGTCCTCAATGACCATCGTAATAGCTGGAACTGGCCCGGAAAGGGCAATGTCGGAGAGGGATATCTCATTGGCCTTCTGATAGGTGACGGGACACTCAAGTCTGACAAGGCAGTAATCTCGGTCTGGGAGGATAAAGGGCATGAAGGAATAATGGATTATGCCCTGGAAGCCGCAAGGTCTCTTCCACACAGAAGCGATTTCACTGGCTGGATGAAAGTATCTGGCAGGAAAGAGCACAGGTTGGTTCTTGGCAGCGTGAAGGCACTGGCTCAGGAACTGGGAATGGCCCCGGGCAACAAGGTCATTACTGAGTCACTGGAAAAATGTTCCTCGGATTTCTATGTCGGATTTCTGAGAGGGTTCTTCGACGCTAATGGTTCAGTCCAGGGCTCTCAATCAAAGGGGGTCAGCATAAGATTGGCTCAATCTAATATTCAATCTTTAAAGGCTGTCCAGAGAATGCTGCTGAGGCTTGGCATAGTATCCAGGCTCTATTCCAATAGAAGGAAGGCCGGAACCAGCCTGCTTCCAGATGGTAAGGGAGGAAAAAAGGAATACCAGACACTTTCACAGCATGAGCTTGCCATATCAGGAGAGAACATGGTCAGGTTCAGGGATATCATAGGATTTTCCCATACTGGAAAGTCCTTGAAACTTGACAATGCCCTGTCGTCATATAAGAGAAAATTGAACAGGGAGAGATTCACGGCGGTAATGGAATCCATGGTTCCGGAAACCTCCGAGGATGTTTACGATGTCCAGGTACCCGGTGCCAATGTGTTCGACGCCAATGGCATCAAGGTTCACAATTGCGGAGAGCAGCCGTTGCTGCCCTATGAATCCTGCAATCTGGGTTCAATAAATCTCGGCAATATGATGATTGACGGTGAAGTGAACTGGGACAGGCTGAAGGAAGTTGTAGGCCAGGCAGTAAGATTCCTGGACGATGTCATAGACATGAACAAATATCCTCTTGATGAGATAGAGGAAATGACCAAAGGAAACAGAAAAATCGGACTTGGAATAATGGGCTGGGCAGACATGCTTTTACGCATGGGCATACCCTATGAATCTGCTGATTCCCATAAGCTGGCCAAAAAGATTATGAAGTTCATTCAGGAAGAAGGCCGTAAAGCCTCCCAGGGGCTGGCAAAAGAGAGAGGTGCATTCCCGAATTACCCGGAAAGCATATACAAGGATTCAGAGCCAGTAAGAAATGCAACCATTACCACAATCGCACCAACTGGCACAATATCCATGATTGCAGATTGCTCCAGCGGTATAGAGCCAATTTACTCTATCGCGTACGTGAAGACGGTCATGGACAATGATGCATTGCATTATGTTCATCCATTATTCGAGGAAATTTGCACAGACCGTGGCATATACACCGATGAACTGAAAGAAGCAATTGTGGAATCCGGTTCAGTGTCTGGAATACCTGGATTTCCAGCAGATTTAAAAGAATTATTCATGACTGCCCATGAAGTGACTCCCGAGGGACATGTGCACATGCAGGCCGCCTTCCAGAAATATACTGATAATGCAGTTTCAAAGACTGTGAACCTGAATAATAATGCCACTAAAGAGGACATAGCCAAGATATATGTCATGGCCTATGACACTGGCTGCAGGGGCATAACAGTTTACAGGGACGGATGCCGTGGTTTGCAGGTATTGGAATCCGGCAGCAAGAAGGAAAGTGCTGCCGAACCACTGGCAGTCCAGACAAAATTATTCGATGTTCAGGTTGATGCTAACGGTAAATTAAAGCCCAGGCCAAGACCGATGATGACCCTGGGTGCAACCCACAGAATGAATACTGGATGCGGCTATCTGTATGTGACCATCAATGAGGATGA
>JAGLQM010000114.1 GCA_023136815.1 Thermoplasmata archaeon | reverse complement strand
AGAACCTGCAAGCTCTAAAATCCTGGTCTTTTTTTCTATATCTCTTACTTCTGCATCTAATAATCTAATTTTTCTGGCTCTGTCTCTTGCTTGCTCCAGATTCGGTTCCACCTTTCCCAGAATCTTGCATAATTTAATGTAAACACTGCCTGGCTTATTCTGATTATCAGACATATGGTGCGCTCCTCTGGAACCAATGGTTCCACTGGTTCATGAGCTTGCCTGGCTCCCTGGAGCCCATCTGGTCCACCAGGTTCCAGTATTGGCCATTGGCCTTTACCACTCCAGACGGTGAAAGAATATTTTTATTGCTCAAGGAAGCATCAACCATTTCTTGCCTTATCTGACCCCTGGCCCGGATATTGGAAAGAGCTTCATCGTATGTCAAACCCCATTGCCTTGCAATGTCAGCTATCTTTGAGGAGCTTTCTGCAAAATGCTTGGTTTCAACAAGGGAATCGGAGGAATCATCATACACCAGCAGGTCGGCAAATTCACCATCCTGGCCGCCCTTAACCAGCTCGGAAATGGCAGTGACCCTTCGTACCTGTTTCTGCCGCCCGCCTGGGCGCACAAGGCCGCAAACAACCACTATATCAGTGGCCGAGAAGGCCTCAGGATGAATGTCCAGGTCATAGACTATTCTTTCAAAAACTGATTTCGAAGAATTGCCGTGAATTGTGCCCAAAACTGCGGAGCCAGCACTTCCAGAACGCATGGCTTCATACAGGGTCTTTGCCTCCCTGCCCCTTACTTCCCCAAGAACTATTGCTGACTCGCCCAGCCTCAGGGAAACCCGGAGTGCATCATCTGCGGTCCTGTCACCAATTCCGCCGATGGCCGATTGCACAAAAAGGCTCTGAACCTTGTATCCAAGCTCCTGCATTTTGGCCCCTGGGAGTTCCAGTGTGTCTTCAATGGTCAAAATACGCTGGCTAAGTGGAAATTCCAGCATCAGAGCACCAAGTATGGAGGATTTACCTGCGCCCCGGCTTCCTGCAACAAGAATGGTGGAGCGTCCGTCAATGATAAATGATAATAATCCGGCAGCCAGGGGATTCAGACTGCCTTTTGTTATTAACTTCGGAAGGGTCCAGGGTTCAACAGAATGCCTGCGAAGGGCAATGGCTATGCCTTCGGGACTTAGAGGCTTTCCCACAACTGTTACCCTGGTATCGAATTCCTGAAGATCGGTTTCCAGTACTGGCATTGATTCGGAAAAAGGTCTGCCTGATTCATATCTGAACCTTGAAACCAGTGACTGAACTTCTCTCTCGCTGAGAACAATATTTGTCAAGCATTTTCCATTGACCTTCTCTGTGCCAACATCACCTATCACCAGATGAACCGGATTCTCATCCGCAGGTGCATCAATGTAAATGTCCTGAATATTGTTGTCTATGAGTAAATATTCCAGAACTCCAAGACCCACAGTATGCCTCAACAGCGCATCGGTAAGGAATTCTATACCTCCAACCTCCTCTATCTGGCCCGAACTCATGCCTGTGGATCTGGCCAATGTGCTTATTGTCTCGCTAGCTTCTCTGCGAAGCTGGCTTTTTAATTTGCTTGTATTGCTTGTGCCGTTGCCTTTAACATTCTCAACAAATTCCTGCTTGGCCCTGTGAAGAAGCTTGATGCCAGCATCCGGGAGCGTGTATTCTCTCGGAGTTATTCTGTAAAGGATCTCTGCGCCTCCCCTGACACTGCAAATATCTATCCTGGCTGTGCCTACATGGTATCTTGTTAGTCTGGATTTTTCATCCATGGAGGTCAAGCTCACCCAGGTATCTGCAAAACCGGGCCGAATCCTTGAGTCTCGGTCCAGCAATTGTTCTAACCAGTCATCTACTCTTGCATCTCCCTTTGCTTGTGGCTCGGGAATCGATACTAACTTTGGCTTTTCAGCACCTATAATCTGAATGCTTTTTTTATCTTTCTTGGCTGGCTTCAAAATAAGTTCACTCATTCACTCACCTTCACAATATTGAACGCACCAACTAGTATCTCCTTTTCGAGGGCATTCGCCATCCTGGAAAGACTGGAAAGCTGGACCCGGGACATGCCTGCACATTCGTCACATTTACTACCCTGACGAAAATCATGTTTCTCCAGAACATTAGCATGCTTCAGTGCCATGTGAACTTTTCTGGACAATATACTCTTTTCCAGGCTATCCAGTCCTACAATCAATAGCTTAAGGCATCCCGAGCATTTTTCATTCCGCTTGCTGTCCATGACCAGTTGGCTTCGAAGTTCCTCTGTGCTGTTGAGAATTTCTGCTGCCAGACTCATGACCCTGGTTGAACGGGAATCATGTCTTTTCTCGATATGGGACCTCAGAATGATTGCAGCAGGCACTCCCTCAACCTGAATTGCCCTCAGAACTCCCTGATAGCAGCCAATATTGCTCAGGCTGCCTCCGTCACAGTGCTGGCACTCCATTATCAGTTCAATACCATTATGCCTTCGGCTGGTCATATGCTGGCACAGCTCGGTTTTCCCCGAAATAGGAGCACGAATCTTACTTCCACGCATCTTGTTCTCTCCGACTCAGAATAGGGCTTATGATTTAACATTTTTTGGTAGGATTTATCATCAAAAGTGGCATGTGTTACATTTTTACATATTTGATTGAAATACAACCTATAGAGGATGTATCTTAGAATAACAACCTGGGAGAGTTGTAAATAAGAAATACAACCTTTGAGGGTTGTTTATTAAACGGATATGTGGCTCTCGTATTGATTTTTACAACAAAGGCTATAGTACGAAGTGAAGATATGAGTAGAAATTCTCTATTTTTCCTTGCAGGCAGGATGATTAATTTCACATATTCGTTATTAATTGGTCTAAACTAATGAAAATATTGATTTCAGATTTGCCTGAACTTATTGAATTATTATCTTAATCACCAAAACATCGCGCCTGTATATCTTTTATATTAGACCAGTCTTATGTGGGACTGAATGGTATATAAAGGTAAGAAACCCGGAACACCTGACGAGCAGGTAAGATCGCCAATGCCCAAGGAGATCAAGCGAGAAATGTTCGCCATAGCTGACCAGCTAATGGGTGCTTCCAAGATAAAGGTCATGTGCGCTGATGGCAAGTCCAGAATGGGTAGAATACGTGGTAAGCTGAAGAAACGAATGTGGATACGTGAGGGTGATTTGCTCATAATCCGGCCATGGGAATTCCAGGATGAGAAATCAGATATAATCTACAGGTATACAAGGACCCAGGCATCCAATCTGGCCAGGCGCGGGGTTATTCCCGAAGAAATTAATATTTTCTAGCGGAAGGTCATATGAAGATTGATGAC
>JAGLQM010000113.1 GCA_023136815.1 Thermoplasmata archaeon | reverse complement strand
TGTAGAGCATGGAGTTGTAGAACATGTCATTGTAAACAATCTTGTATGGATTATTTGGGTCAAGACGGACATCCATGGGGATATCATCCAAGTTATATTCTCCACCAAACTCGCCAACCGCTTTTATCTCCCAGAAATCATAGGGCTGGTTGCCTACCTCATCGATTCTGTGGTCAGACAATTTTGCTGGAGCATAGAAAATTCCAGTATTATCTGCAGAGAATGGGAACAAACGACTGTCTATTCCAAAGTATCTGATAGAGTCACCAGTTGCTTCGGAAATATCACTGTAGAAGTTAACAACACCCTCCTCATCAAGCTGTTCTGTAATAAGAGTCCTAATCAGAATGTATCTGGCATTTGCATCCTGAATGATTTCATCTCTCGGACCATAGATCTCTGGATGTGCCAGTATCTCGGCAACATAATCACCAGGGTTCTCCAGATATTCATTCATCAATGAAACACTGATACCATAATTTTCTATTATTTCAATGACCTCATCATCCAATTGATTTTCCTCGAATTGCCAACCATTCTGCCAATTTCCTTCAAGGATCCTGGCACAGAGAAGTGCTATTGCATCTTCCTCACTCTGGCTCATGATAAAGTTACCTGCAAGCTGGTGACCTCCAAGGAAATTATCTGCAACGGTTGGGTGTTCACCCTCATTAACTATTTCGAAACCGTAATCCCACCAGCTCAGGAAAGCGGGCCTTTCACTCGGAGGAGATATCTCAGTATCCTGTGTCGCAAGCCAATCATAGGCCGCAGGCCAGTATCTACTATTAAGCGGAAGTGAGTAACCGAATCCGCCAAGATACCAGTTTGAACCATTGGTAGCATCATAATGGTCTGGCTGCATGAATATCGGTGCTGCCTGATAAATCTCCAGGTCATGCTCACTCTTTACTTCGAATGGTATACCTGCATCAAGCCCGGCCCAGACATTTGGCATGATAATGAAGAAGGCCAGGAAAAGAATTCCTGCAGTGAATGAGAATGTACTCCGTCTCACAGTCATGTAAAGCACTAAATAGCTTAAAAGCAGGACAAATAGAATGAAACCATGGGTGGCACCGGTGAATTCCCAGTCAGTGTAGAACTCGGCCAGTACGTAGAACATAATACCAATTGCAGGTATAAGAACTGCAAATAGATTGTACGTCCTGTTGGGGTTTGTTTCTGCAATGAGGTTGAGCATGTAGATACCCACTACTGCAGTCATGCCAATCACGAACACGGGGTATGCAAGAGTTGATAAGGTATACAGTGCAAGGGACATAACAATCAACAATGCCACGGAAGCCAGCAATCCCATTCTGAACTTGGTTGACATGTGTGGTTGGGCTGCCCGTCTTATATTGTCTGCAAAACTTTTCATATCCAGCTTGGAGATGAGCAATGCAACCACCCAACCCGCAGTTATTGCAAAGGCCGGACCTGCATTGAACATAAATCTTGCAGCCGAGACTGCCATGTAAATTGAAGTGGCAGACCAGATGAAAATGAACGTGAAGTCTGACTTCCATGATTTTGGAAGCTGGATAGCAGCCCATGCAATTCCGACAAAAGATAGCCAGAATGTTATGATTCCAAAGGACATTGCAAGATTACTGAATGGTGGTGCCTGTGCCTCTGCGATTGTCTGATACTGCTTGTTCTGGATAAAGTAGCCTGCGCCACTGAGAACAGCACTTGACAGCGAATCCATGAGTGATGGGGCAACCAGAGCCAGTGCCAGCAAGGATAGAAGGCCAAAGCCAATCATGCCTGAGAACACCATGATCCAAGGATATCGTCTGGTCACAACCAGGAGCATAGCAAATACTGATGCGCCTAACCATATGTAAGAAGGAGTATCGAACCAGCTGGCTATTTGAATAGACTGGTAGTAGTATGGGAATGCTATTATTAACCCAGTGCCAACCGCAACAAAATAGGTTGCTGTCAATCCAAATGAATCAACATTACGGAACCTATTGACCAGCAGCTGAACTAACAGATATACTGACATGATGACAATGACATAGGCATAACCTTTCCAGATGAGTGCTACACCAGCCAGAGACAATCCAGCCATTACTGCATAAAGCAATGAAACCCTATTGGTCCTTATCATATTTTTGATTCCATCAATAGCTACCTTTGGCTTTCTCCAGGTACTTACCCATTCCTTCTGTTCCATTACCTTCAAGGCTTTCAGGAAGAAGAAAAACGTTGTAACTATGAAGAATAGTGCCATTGCATCGTGATCAGTGTTTGTAAACACACTTCTTTGAATATGACCCGGCATGACAGCTAATAGGAATGCACCAATAATTCCTGCCCTCTTTCCGAAAGCCTCTTTGGCCAGGAAATAGGTGGGAACTATGGTCAATGCACCCCAAAATGCAGTGGAGAACAGGAACACCCAATTAGTTGCAGTGAATATATCTCCACCAAAGAATGGAGAAGCCCCAATGCCACCAAGTGAGACTGACCAGTCATACAATGGGGGACGTGGGTTTCTGGTTCCAACAGGATAATTCAACATATCATCCCAGAAATGATGGTCTCCAGTATCTTGTGAATCGAATACGACATAACTATGATAGTAGGAGTCAGAACCGCCAGATAGTATGAACCCGTCTTCAGTTGCCGGCACAACGCCATAATAGGATCGGACAAAAAGAGCCAAACAGAAAATGAACATAAGTATTGCCAAGGTCTTCCAGTTCTTTCCTACCCATGTCTTCGCAAACATGGTCAAAGGATTGAAGCCAGGCTTCCTTCGTTCAACCGGAGAAGACTCCTCCGGCCTGTCACGCCTTCTCCTACCGCTCCTATGATTCGTTTTAGCTGGTTGAAGTGTTGCCTCCTGTGTTCCAGAGGCATCTGACATCTCCTTGGAAGATTCTTCCTCAGGAGATACCTGCATAGGTTCATCGGACTCAACATCGTCCGTTGCAGAAATTGCCATATCTGCATCTACTGGTTGCTCAAGAGCTTCCAGTCCAGTGTTATCTGCTTCAACCTGCTCGATAGGTTGCTGTTCCGGTTGCGACTCTGCGATCGTTTTCTGGTCATCTTCAGAACTATCTTTCTTGAGCCATTTCATTCTATTCACCAGTTGTATGATTTAGGTATTCCACCCGATAATCTTGCTATATAAATTACTTTGCATATTAAAGATACCAGATAATGGGGAATAGCCAGGCATAATTATTCTCAATAAAAATTAATAAAGAAAAAGTGGAAGAATCCCTTTCATATGAACGACAAACAGACATTGGCTTTATGGACTTTTCGCGCTTCCAAGAATTCAGTTTGAAAAATAAGAATAATTACAAAAAACGACTATTGATGTGAACGA
>JAGLQM010000112.1 GCA_023136815.1 Thermoplasmata archaeon | reverse complement strand
AGATGCCATCCAACAGTATTTTGAGCAATGCCAGTCCTGGAAGCCAACTGACTGATTCCTATGCAAGGCGTCAGCGTTAGAGCCGAATATACAGTCCTTCGATGAGCATTAAGAAAAATGTGTTTACTAGATCTTTTGGCAGCCGCTCGAACATCCTCGTCTTTGATAGCAGATGCCAGTGCCTTTCCAACTCCCTTGACCATTTATTCTTTCTCCAGGTGGATAAATGAACAATTGAATTTATAGATGTTTATTGGTAAATCAATCTTCCGAATATGCGCATACTGCGGTATACGAATCCAGACGCTCAGTCGTCCGAATATTCAGCAATAATCTCTTGCATCAGAACTTCCAGCTTAATGGCAGAAAAATCATCCTCACGCAATTCCCCAAGCACATCAGAAAGTCGCTGATAAACTCTGGAAGGTATGTGAACTTTGCTTTCTTCCAGCATTTTTTGAAGTTCTCCAGGCTTTTCCTTGGTATGCACAAGACTGGAATTATCCGGGTTCACAACAACCCCAAGACCTTTCACAATTGAGTAATCATGCTCCATCTTGCTGTGTCTGCTTGATCTGCATTTCATTATTTTCAGGCGACGTTGGAGTCCATCGTCCTGGGCATGCAATGTTTTCAAGTGGATTACACAATCTGCCAGATACATTGGAATAACGGTTTCATTGCCAGAAAGATTTCCAGTCATTCCATGTTCCTCAAGGGTAGCCAGCACAGTACCAACCTTTCTGGTTTCCTTCAGCATGAATCCAATTAGTTCACGCTGTTCATAGCGGTCGGTTGTGGACCACATGACTGGCGTAAGCGGGTCTATACTGATACGGGCATTTGCGCCTTTCCAGTCTGCTACAAAACTGGGTAATTCCTTTTTAATAAAGGCTGAAAATTCATGGCCAGATGCATCAATGAATACCAGTTTTTCTTCATCAATATAATCAACAATCTTTTTCCAGCCCATTTGTATGGCTTCTCGAATAATTTGCTCCTTGTTTTCATCAAGACTGACAAAAATTCCTTCCTGGCCCATTTCCAGGCCCCGGCGAATGAATTGGGTTGCCAGGGTAGTTTTCCCTGCTCCAGAGCATCCGATAACCACAGTTGCGGAGTTCTCATTAATTCCCCCGTCAAGAAGGGAGTTCAAACCGTAAATTCCGCTCTTGATCTTGTTCATCCGTGTAACCTCTACCAGCCTCGATCAGCCAGTCGGTGTTCCTTGGGTATATCGTCGATGTTGATTCCAGGCATAGCCTCTCCGATACCTTTTGAAACTTCCATGATGACCTTTGGGTCGTCGAAATGTGCAACAGCCTCGGTTATTGCCTTTGCCCGTTCTGCCGGATTGTCTGATTTGAATATTCCTGAGCCAACGAACACGCCGTCCATTCCAAGCTGCATCATGAGTGCCGCATCTGCTGGAGTTGCGATTCCACCGGCTGCAAAATTGACCACTGGAAGTCTCTGTAAATCACGAATTTCTAGCAAAAGAGCCTTAACATCCTTTTCCCAATCACCCTGGGTTCTTCCGCCGAATACGACTTCATCAGGTCTGGTTTCAGAATCCGAAAATGGTGCCCAAATTTCTCGCTCCAGCCTGCCATATGGCTGTGAATAATAATGTGCCAATTTATTCATTTCTTCATCATCTATTTTCTTGAGCTTGGCCATCATGCCGAAAATCAATTTTTGATGCCTAACTGCTTCAATGACATTGCCGGTGCCGGCTTCTCCTTTTGTTCTTATCATTGCTGCACCCTCGGCGATTCTGCGAACTGCCTCTCCCAGGTATGTGGCTCCGCAAACGAACGGAACAGTGAAATCTGTCTTGATGATATGATGGAATGGATCCGCAGGAGTCAAAACTTCTGACTCATCTATCATATCCACACCCATAACTTCCCACATCTGGGCCTCAGCAAAATGACCTATTCTGGCTTTGGCCATGACCGGGATGCTTACTGAATCCAGAATCTCCTGGGTCCTTATTGGATCTGCGGCTCTTGCCACACCACCATCGCGTCTTATATCGGCTGGGACTCTTTCCAGAGACATGACAGCGACAGCTCCAGCTTCCTCGGCTATTATTGCCTGCTCTCTGTTCGTGACGTCCATTACGACGCCGCCTTTCTGCATCTTCGCGAAGCCTCTTTTAAGAAGCTCTGTACCAAATTTCAGGTTTTCAATGTCCAAATCAAGTGGCATAGGCTCACCGATTGAGTTTAACAGCCAGTGCTATTTAAGTTTTATCTCATTTATGTTCTTGCGCAATTTTCTGAAATAATCTTCATAAACTGGCCCACCCAATATATAGACAATAAGCAGAAGCAGGAAGATAATTAGGAGTTCAACAACCGGAGCTTCATAATCAGGAACAATTCTGTATACCAGCATGGGAATGATCCCCAGAATCAGGTTCAGACCTGCAACAATGGCTAGCTTTCCCCGAATCTTTGGGTATCGCACATCACTTACCATGAGGAAAGCTAATGCAATAATTACCCCGATTATGAAATATGGCTCATAACTCAGGCTGAATGGGTTAAGCTCTGGATTTCCCCATAGCAGACACAGAACAATCACCAGCATTGCCGAGGCCGGTGTTGGCAGCCCTAGGAAACTTTTCATACGAAAATCCTTGCCAGCAAATCTCGCCAACCTGAGAAGTCCGAAAACGACAAAGAATAATGTTGCAACGGTTGCCAGGGCATTTGGAAATGATTGCCAGGCAGTTCCCAGAGTTTTATCATAAAAATTATTGTAGATAATCAGGCCAGGAGCCAGGCAGAACGAAACAGCATCAGAAATCGAGTCCAGAAATTGACCAAACTCATGGGGGCTGCCATATCGTCTGGCAACAATGCCGTCCAGGCCGTCCATTATGACTGCAAGAAGAATCAGCAAGGAAGCGATAATATGCTCTCCATCGAGAATATAGGTTATGGCCAGAGTACCGAGAAAGCCATTGGCCAGGGTAAGCAAATCAGCACTTCCAATACGACTCAACCATCTCATCTCAGCACCTCCTGCTTCACAGCAATTGTGGTCTCCCCGGCAAGGACTTTCTGCCCCTTCTTGACAACACATTTCACCCTATCTGCAGGAAGCCAGACATTGACCCTGGAGCCGAAACGAATGATGCCAATGCGCTGCCCTTTTCTGGCAATACTGCCCTTTCGGACATAGGGGCATACGCGCCACGCAAATATTCCGGAAATCTGAATTACCCGAATTTCACCTATTTCCGTATGAAAAATCATTGTTGCTTGAGAGTTTTTCTTCGAACGCTCCAAAAATGCTGGCCACTGTCCGCCAGGTTTTCTGCTGACCTTCAGGGCCTTGCAGTCAATTGGGGCGCGGTTCACATGTACATTATGCACGTTCAT
>JAGLQM010000111.1 GCA_023136815.1 Thermoplasmata archaeon | reverse complement strand
CAAACTGCCTGGTTCATAGCCATTGCCTGGATATCTGTCGGCCTAATCATATACTACTTCTATGGCGGAAAGAAAGAGATAGAGACAATGAGCAAGGATGAGGTTGAGAAGAAAGGATTCGTAGAGACCCTGAAAGAGAGACCAGAAGATAAGAAATATAAGATTTTGGTGCCAGTGGTCAGGGAAGACCAGAAGCCGCTTGTGGAATTTGCTGCCCTTGTTGGCCGGGTGGAGGACGCAGACATCAATGTGGCCACAGTGATAGAATTACCATCTGGTACACCACTGGGTTCCCTGAAATACAAGCATACGGCTCCGTACATCAAACTTGTGGACAAGCTGAAAAAGGCCAGCGAAAGGGAGTTGGTAAAGTCCCGCGGCACAGTAATGATATCTCATGCTGCCTCTGATTCAATACTGGACACCATCAAAGAGGAAAATGTGAACCTTCTGGTTCTTGGGTGGAGAGGTAGAGGTGGCGAAGGTAAGATCCTGGGAACTACCATTGACAAGCTCATTCAGGGCGCAGAATGCGATGCCATTGTCCTGAAGACCACTGGCCTTGGCAAGAGCATTAAGAAAATATTAGTTGTCTCAACGCCGGAATGGCATGCCAGCTATGCAACCGGATATGCGGTTCTCATTGCCAAGCGTGATGAATCTGAAATTACAATCTTCAGTGCCAGCCAGACTGATGAAAATTTGGCTAAAGAAGAGACTTATGCCAAAAAACTTTCAGACTTATGCCATACCCATGATATACCTCATGAGGTCAAGGTCATTAAGTCCGATTCAATTGAAAATGCAATAATCGCTGAATCCAATAACTATGACCTTGTGGTATTGGGTGCAGGCCAGGAATGGGAGCATCCAGCCTTTGCCTTTGGAAATCTTCAGGATAATCTGGCTAAGAATATTAACAAACCAATTCTAATGGTCAGGAAGATAAAGAAAGATTAGATTATGTTTCAATATTTGTATACATGACCAATCAATTTTCGGCCATTACTTAATAATCCTAGTGCCAAGAATCTTTATATTATTTTCCTTTGAAATATCTTGAAATCTTTTGAGGAAGTCAGAGATGGCAGTTTCAGTTGTTATGGGATCCTTTCTCCAGATGTTTATCTTGTATTCAACAGATTGTGAATCAATACTGATAATGGTAACCGAAAGGCTGGCAAGGTCTGACGGGACGTCCTCTGACTGATCAAGGCCCTTTGCAGCGTGAATAAGGAGATCATCAACATTGTCATGGGATAATTGAGTCTCCAGCTTCAATGCAAGCCTGATCATTGTTCCGCCGAGCTTTGTGAAGTTATGGATTTTGCTGTTGAGGATTGTATCGTTCGGAAGGTCTATGATATCGCCGCTTCTGGTCTTCAGGCTTGTCAGGGCCAGGCCCTGTGCCAGCACCTCTCCAGTATTGGTTCCTCCAATCTGAACCCAATCTCCTTTGTTTATACTGTCAGTGGTTAGTAGTACTATTCCAGAAATAGCATTCCTGGCAGCCGGTGAAACACCAATTATCACCAAAATAGTACCAGTAAGTCCCATGATGAACACCACCACAATGAGTGCAATGGTTGGCCAGATCATTTCAAGAACCACCATTAGTGTTATAATGAGTGCAATCCAGTAAAGGGAATATTTGACTGCTGCCTTAATCAGGTCAATGATACCTGGCTGGAACTTGGTAGACCTTTCCTTGAAATCTTCAAGAATAATCTCAACAAATTTGCTTATTACATATATGACAACAAGAAGCACAAACAGAGATAGTACTTCTGCTCCGAGCCTGGCTGTGTCAAGGGTATTGAGCCCCAGAAAATCATAAATATCATTTCTTATGGAATTATCTGGGATGGTAATAATGCCCACCAGGATTGCCACCATTGCTCCGATAATGAACATTCCATACTTGATGAAAAGCTCATAGAACTCCATGATACCCGGCTTCAAAACTGCATTCTTATCCTCTTTGGCTGATTTTCTGTAATGGGCAACTGCACAGGAGCCCAGAATTGCCAGTATGGCAAATACCGCCAGGGTCATGAACGCTAGAAAAATAAAAATATAATTGCCAAGATAATTGAATGCCCCCTGGTATTTCTGAGGTAGCAAGATACTGATTGCCACAATTGTGAACACCAACAGTCCAAAGATTATGAGTCTGATATAGGACTGAATTGAATCCAGTGATCTGTGGTCCAGATAATTATCCTCGCGCATCTTCAACCATGTGAAAAATCGCTTTACGTAGGACTGGACATAACCCAACACGAGTATCACGAGCAAGGTCACAAGTACCATAAAATAGAATTCTTCCATATGTCTCAACACACCATTAATAATTCAATTATATATTTCTTTCTAAATCGTAAGTCGGCCCAGAACCAGCAGGCACTTGGTAGTTATTGTCAAGCACAGCAATGCATATTGGGCAGCGTTCAATATCACCAATGCAGTTATTGTGGAAAACCGTACCGCACCTACATCTGCAATATGGCTCTTCTGAATCCATTGATTGAAGGCATATTCCACATGTTCTTTCCAGCACCACCTTATTGCCATTTGATGCAGGTCTGGCAACGCTTCTAAGCACTTCCACTGCGGTTTTTGGAGTGTCCACCTCATCAATGCTGAGGATGGCTATCTGTTCATCCAGCTCAGACATTAATTTCTCGCCTGTGGCCCCGGAAATAACACCTTTCACCCAGGTGTCCTTGACTGCATCTTTCTTTGCCTCCAGTGCCTCCTTGACTGCAAAGGAATATTCATCCTTGGGAATTAAACTATGTTCATTTATCATCATGCCCAGTTCGGCGAGCAGCTGGGAGTTTGCCTGGCTATATCTGGAAATCAGAATTTCATAACCCTTGTTGGACAGTTCGTCATCCTCACGTAAGGTACTGAGCTCGTCCATGGAGTCCCTGAGCAATACAGAAATCTCTTTCTCCTCCTGTTCAGCTTCTTTTTGGGAGCTAGCGTAGAATCCCAGACCCTTCAGCAGAGGCCTCAGTGTTAGGCCCTGAATAAGCAATGTCCCCAGTACAACTCCGAAGGTTACTGCTAATATTGTATCCCGGTGAGGGAACGCTGTAATGCCATCGTCCAGAAATAGGGGAATAGAAAGTGCCATTGCAATTGGAATTGCCCCTCTGAGGCCGCCCCACCACATTACTATTTGCCATTTTTTACTAAGCTCTCTCTTCTTATGATTGACAATTTTTCCAGTAAGGAATATCATGATAGCCCTGGCCAACCAGAGTAATAGAACAGTAATGATGATGAGGCCTATATTTGTCCATATGTCAGACCAATTGACGCTCATACCAATAAGTATGAACAGGAAGGAATTTACAGCAAAAGCCAGGAATGACCAGAAGCTGATAAGCGACAT
>JAGLQM010000110.1 GCA_023136815.1 Thermoplasmata archaeon | reverse complement strand
GGATATTCATTGTAAACTATTCTGTGCATATACTGACTGAAATATTCTCCTTCATAGGAATAATCCACTGCATAATCATCCACCATGATAGCTTCCTTGGCAGGATCCTCGCCATCAACCAGAATGTATCCGGGAGTTACGTCAAAATTCCATTGTTTGAAGAAGTCCCTGTGAATCAGCGGACAGACCCAGGTCAATTTTCCTTGATAAAGAACGATTTCAAGTTCACCTATCATCACCCTGTTGCCCATCTCACCGACAACCTTATCCGCCTTCCATTTGGCATATTCATAATTAACCTGGCGAACATGTCTGGTATCTATTTCCACTGGCTTGCCATCTACTTCAACAATATCGGTCAGGCCGTGAAGGTCTTTTGTCATTAAGAATGGTGAAACTGCCGTTATGAGTAAAACAAAAATAAGTAATATTCCCGGCAACATTTTCTTTGATATTTCCATTTTGAATGAAATGTATACAGACCAGAAAGCAATAGTAAATACCACCATGAACACAATAAACAAGTTTATGCCAATGGTTTTCACCATTGAAAAATAGTTTAGAAGACCTATACCTATGCTTATGGCCAATCCTATGAGAATAGCTCTCTTTAGAACAATCTTCCAATCATTTCTATCACGTTCAATAATGAGTAGGTTTATAACCTGACCAGCAAGTGCAGCTATCAGTACAATAAGCGGAATTATGAGGTTCATTTAGCTCTCTCCTTTTTGCATGTATAAGCATCGTATCAACCTCTCGAATATAAAAGTGTTATGCGGGTATTCCCAGGTGTCGAAGTTAAAATGGAGGCCAGCGAAAATCGCTGGCCTATTTTTTGTTTTTTGGTTGGAATTACATATCAAATTAACTCAGGCAAAGCCTTCGCAAATTTGACACTGCGCGGACTGCCTTCGGCACCCCGCTGGTGGAAGGAAAAATGAAAGGCTTTCAGCCTTACATCATTCCTTCCATTCCGCCCATACCTGGTGGCATACCGCCGCCTGGCGGTCCGCCCGCGCCCTTGCGTGCTGCAATAACATCGTCGATTCTCAGAATCATTATTGCAACCTCGCTGGCTGAACGTATTGCTTGGGTTTTAACACGCATTGGCTCGATGATATTCACTTTCTGCATGTCAACTACCTTGCCGGTGTTCACATCAATTCCTGCTGCCTTGCGCTTCTTGCCCTCATGCTCGCTCCTCAGCTTGATGAGTACATCTATTGAATCCAATCCAGCGTTCTCAGCCAGGGTCCATGGAATTATCTCGGTTGCCTTGGAGAAAGCCTCGATTGCCAGCTGCTCTCGACCTCCAACTTTGGAGCCGAATTTTGCCAGTGCAAGACTCAGTTCAATCTCCATTGAACCGCCGCCTGGAAGTGCTGTACCGTCCTCCATTGCCACTGCTGTTACTTTTAGAGCGTCGTGGAGTGCGCGATCTGCTTCATCAACAACATGTTCGGTAGCGCCTCTAATAATAATTGAGACAGATTTTGCATCCTTACAGCCAGTTATGAAAGTCATGTCACTGTCAGATATCTTCTTCTCCTCGACCATGCCTGCTTTTCCAAGGTCAGATGCCCTTAGGTCCTCCAGGTTGGTCACCAGCTTTGCACCAGTTGCCTTTCCTAGTTTTTCCATATCAGACTTCTTTACCCTGCGGACTGCAAATATGCCTTCCTTGGCCAGGTAATGCTGCACCAGGTCATCAATACCCTTCTGGCAGATGACAACGTTTGCGCCGCTCTTCTTGATCAGGTCCACTTTCTTTCTGAGTGTTTTCTCTTCCTCATCAAGGAACTTCTGGAGCTGCCCTGGGTCTGTTATCTGAATCTTGGCATCAACTTCAGTCTTCTTAATCTCAAGTGCGGAGTCGATAAGTGTTATCTTTGCACTCTTGATGCTGGATGGCATTCTTGGGTGCACCTTTTCCTTGTCCAGGATTATTCCCTCAATGAGGGCTGTGTCGCCTAATGAGCCGCCCACTTTCTTCTCAATCTTGATATTGTCAATGTCAACAACATAGCTCTGGCCTTTCTTCTCGCTGACTGCCTTGACTGCCTTGACTGTGATGTCTGCTAGGCGGCCCTTGTTGGGGCCTATGCTCTTTCCGGTCATGGCCGTCATTGCAATGTTCTTCAGGGCCTTGGCATTATTTGGGTCCACTTTTATGCCCAGCTTCTTGAGGATTGCGATTGATTCCTCAGCTGCCAGCCTGTAGCCGTTTGCGATTACGGTTGGGTGCACGTTTTGCTCGATTAAGCTTTCAGCCTTCTTGAGCAATTCACCAGCCATCACAACAGCGGATGTTGTTCCGTCCCCGCACTCATTGTCCTGGGTCTTGGCAACTTCCACAACCATCTTGGCTGCTGGGTGCTCGATGTCAATCTCCTTGAGGATTGTTGCTCCGTCATTGGTGATTACCACATCGCCCATGCTGTCTACCAGCATCTTGTCCATTCCCTTTGGTCCTAGGGTTGAGCGCACAGCATCTGCAACTGCCTTTGCGGCTGCAATATTGTTGAATTGCGCACCTTTACCTTTGGTCCTTTCTGTTCCTTCTCTTAATACAATAATTGGTTGTTGTCCTTGGTTCATTGTAATTACCTCCACTAATTTGGTAGTCTCTCCGATAATAGAACTTCTATAAAAGATTAACTACTAATAATTTTCTTTCTGGCTCACTGCTTCGGAAGTTATTTGTGTAACAGGCACATTCATGAGACCTATGAACGTTGCCGCACTCTTCTCCGGAGGAAAGGATTCCACCTACGCAATCTACCTGGCACAGCAGAGGGGCTGGACTGTCGGCCCCCTGATAACAATGATTCCGGAGCATGGAGAATCCTACATGTTCCATATACCGAACATTGGACTGACTGGCATGCTGGCTGAAGCCATGGGCCTTGGCCATTCGGAATTCACCACCGCAGGCAAGGAAGAAGAAGAGCTTGAGGACCTGAAAATCGCCCTGGCCAACAGGGATGTGGCTGGTGTCTTGACAGGGGCAATTGCCTCTGACTATCAATCAACCAGAATCGATAGATTATGCCATGAGTTAGGCATGAAATCATTTTCACCGCTATGGAGATGGAACCAGCGCCATGTTCTGGAGGACATGGCGGCGGCTGGCTTCAAGACTATTATTGTGGGGGTCTATGCCGAAGGATTGGACGAGAGCTGGCTCGGAAGAGAGCTTGATGAGAAAGCACTGAAAGAGCTTGATAATATTTCAGAAAAATACGGAATTAACATCAGCGGGGAAGGCGGAGAGTTTGAGACCCTGGTCATTGACGGCCCTAATTTCTTGAAGAAACTTAAAATTATCAAATCTAAAAAGCACTGGGAAGGTGTCCGAGGCGAACTTATTATCGAGGAAGCCAGGCTTGTTAATAAATAATCATTCCTGGGGCATTAT
>JAGLQM010000011.1 GCA_023136815.1 Thermoplasmata archaeon | reverse complement strand
TTCCTTGTATGTAATCTTCTTGTCCACGCCTGGCTCATTGCCTTCCCAGAGAAATACGGTCTGGTCTCCTCTGGTTTCCAAATGCCTATCCAGACAATTATAGGACATATTGGTCTTTCCCCCCTCGAAGAACTTGATGTGGCCCTCTACGAAGTCGAATTTCCTTACGGAGTCCCACTTCTTGAACCATGTAAAGTCCTCTGCTACCTTGCCCCAGAATCCATCTGGGTCATTGATAGATTCGTCGTACATCTTCTTGTACTCGTCCATACTCTTTATGTGAGCTTTTGCTACGAATTCTGCATTTGGTTTGTACACTTTATCACCTGTCATTAAATTCCTCTTTAACCCAACTTTGACAGTTGACGTTTATATCAACGTCAAAGTCTGGTGTATCACATATTTGACAAGCAGAATGGAATCAGCTGTCAAATTTGCGTTTTAGGTCGCACTTAGATTGAGTATGGGTGAATTAGTTCGACTATTTATTTCTTAGCCCACATTAACATGTGCGGGAGTCTAAAACTGAAGGACGTTCAATCGTCCTTTTTAATTTCTTTTCCTTCTCTTTCCCAGCGAACACTCTTAATTGCCCGGCTGTAAACTCCAGCCAGCGTATGAAATTCCCACTCTGATAAATCAGCCCTGGCAATTATTTTTCTGAACATTATTTTTGTTTTCGGCTTCTTGTGCTCGGAATAATTTATTTCTTCCAGCATTTCAGCGAAAATGTCATTTAAAGTTTCTTTCTCAAATTCGCCAGCCAGCAATTTCGTCATTGGCCCCTTATCAGCAGAAAACAATTCGTAAAACATTACTGTGGCAGCTTGAGATAAGTTCATTATTGGATTAATTTCATGAGTTGGAATATTCACCATAATATCGCATCTGGCAAGTTCATCATTTGACAGTCCTTGATCTTCCCGGCCAAACACCAAACCAATTTTTCCGTCCTTGTCCTTTACATGTTCTGCAAATGCCCTTGGAGTTATAGGCTGCCTTAAAAATTTTTTCTGGCTATCGGTCTTTGCACCTGATGTTCCAACAAGCAAATCAAGACCTTCAAAGGCCTCATCCAGACTGTCAGTGATCTTCATATTTTCCAGAATAAATCTGCCGTGCTTTGCAAAACGATAAGCATCATCACCAAGGTCGCAGGGTTTGTAGAGTCTCAGTTCACTAAGGCCAAAATTGCTCATGCTCCTGGCTACCGAGCCGATATTCCCTGCGATTAGGGGTTCTACAAGCACAACCACAATTTCTGGCATATCTCACAGTAAACGATTTATTTATAAATAAGAAACCATGAGGATTCATGCGTTATGCTCTGAAATTTGCCTATGATGGTTCACAGTTCGAAGGATATGCCAGGCAGCCTGACTTCTATACCACAGAAGGGCACATAATCTGGGCCATGAAAAAACAGAAAATTATCGAGAGTGTAGAAGAAAGCAAATTCGCCAGCAGCAGCAGAACCGACAAGGGTGTAAGTGCAGCCGGAAATGTACTTGCCATAACCACAGATTTCCGAAAGGACGCAATTCTGAAAGCATTAAATCCAATAATGGAAGGTATAGTCTTCTACGCAATCGCCGAAGTTCCAGAAGGCTATAATCCACGCCATGCAAGACAGCGCACTTATCGGTATATTTTACAAAAGAACCAGTGCCCAGAAATTGACAAATTAAAAGCAACATCAGAACTCTTCCTGGAAGAGCAGGATTTTAAGTATTTTTCAAAGACCGATGACCGCCATGAAATTACTCGTTTAAAATTAGACTCTATTGAGTTAATAGAAGAAGGCCAGTACATAATAGTCGAAATAAAAGCCCACAGATTCTTGTGGCAGCTTGTTCGGCGCCTTGTCTCGTTCATGCTGGCTGTTGCCAATGGTGAGGTATCCGAAGAAAAAGTTAAGGAAATGTTGAACGGCACAGTCCAGATACTTGCCAGCCCAAAGCCAATGCCCCCTGAAAATCTAATACTCATGGATGTGAAATTTAAATTTGATTTTGAAGAACTGGCAGGCGAAGGTTTTTCATTTAATAAGCTGCAAAACAAGGCGATTCTGCGGGCCGGGGTTATGGGGCAGATTGTTGAGCGGGTTTAGAAAGTGTTTAATTTGGGACTCGGCATTATCTTTTGCTGAGAAAAAAATATATAAAATAAAAATAGTTCCAGTAAGAGAATTTCTCAAGCTCGTTTAAGCGGCTTTGCCAATGCCATGCTCAAAGTCTTTTTAGAGGCATGGCAAGATGCCGCCTTGAACCAACCGGCGGTTCATACCACCCGATTTTTAATTCACGTTTAACAACTGAAAATTCTGCCTGGTTTTCCCTGGCCTTTGCGCCGCAGGAACACCGATAGCCCTGATCTTTCCCGATGGATTTCATGCGTTTTTTGCATTTTTTGCACATTGGATTTGCCACTTTTTCAGAAACATTAGCCAACGTTTCAATATACAATTTTTCAACATTGATTGTGAAGGGCTCTTTCCGAATGCCGCCCTGAACCGATATTACATCTCCTGGCCGGAGTTTTTCTCCTCCTCTACGGAAGCCCTTTGCTGGTTCGTAGATGGTACAATCAACTTCTTTCTTGCCATTTGATAACCTGAAGATAAGGTGGCCGCCTTCAATTATCCGGGGAACACTGGCAACCTTGCCGCGAACCTTTACAGAAGTGAAAGGTTCGAGACTGGAAATACTGCCCTGAACAATGTGGTCGTCAGTGCCCTGATTTGTCAGAAAAATCAGCCATCTGGATATCTTCTCGGATTCCACAATATCCCTGGCTCTGTGAAGGTCCTTTTCAGCATCTCCCCTTATGCCGAATAAAATCGGGCAAGGGGAGCTTGGCATGATGGCCATGTGCTTTTCTTCATAATCATAATTGTTGAAAGTTGTTTTTATAGATTTATCCATTTTCTGAACACTGGCTATATCAATTTTTCTGGGTTTACCCCATTTTTTTTGCTCCCGGTAGGCGATGACTTCGTAAGTTGAATCTCGTGGTCGCCAGGCAGTGGCCGAGATTGAGCCGATTAATCCTCTACCATTCTTCCAGCCCTTGTGGAATTTTGGATTGGCTACCTTCAAATGGGGATTTTTCTTGACCACCTGTCGAACTGCCTGCCAGTATAGTCCCTGGGGTGGTTTTTTGTCTGTCAGAATAAGGCCGGGATTGGTTTTCTCATCATCAAAATATGCTAATTTATCAACTAACTGACATGCTCTTTTGAAGTGCTCATTGGTGGGCCTGGTTCCGGTTCCGGTTTCGTAGCATTTGATGTTCTTGCCGTTAATCTGGCCAATGATTTTTGATTTGCCAGTGCCCTTGCCGAATTGGATGGATACTGCGCCATTTCCCCTGGTCTTCCAGGGAACATTCGGATTCAACCGGACCAGTCTTGGATTGTGTATCATATCCAGTTCGGAAAACTCTCGAATTATCTCGGTGGCCAGGTATGTGGTGCACATGCCCTTCACCGAATCTGTGTCATCAATGCCAATGTGAATTGGATGCCCTCCAGTGAATCAATGCTATCTGCCTCCTTTATGGCCATTACTAAATAATACTATTGTATTGTGGCCAACAGCTTCAGCCATTCTATACCCTTGTCAGCTATCTTGGCCTTGTAACTTCCTTTTCCTGAATGTGAATCCTGCGGTTTAATAATCGAGAGTTCCACCAGGTCTATAATCTCTAAAAATCGAAGATGCTGTTTCAGAGAATCATAATTTATTCCAAGAACTCTCTGCAAATCATAGTAACTGTGCCATTTTCTATCGTTGAGATGTTCCACTATTCTGACCTTTATTTCATCTGATTTTAGAAATGCATCCGATACCATATTTATCACTTTATTGAATAGCCTAAAAGCCAGGATGTAAATGAACTTGATTTTATTTTTTAGTGTCGGTCACTACATTTTTATATGACCCAACGTATGGAGCGGTGGTGAGGAGAATGCATAGGCATTACTGGGAAGAAAATCACATGGGAAAGCAGTTAATGCATTGTCTGGATACGGAATTATCAATTGTAAATGGCGGTTTGGCAGTTCATTTTGGGCATACGATACATATGTTCCTTGTATTTTTTATTACATGTAGCATACAAGTATCTGGTATTTTTAATATGAATACGATTCAGTATGATGTTGCCTACAAAGAAAAAACGGTAGGTCGGAAGTGAATACATGAATCAAAAAACAAGCTGGTGTGATACACTGGCCAAAAAAGAGACAGAAATGGATAAGACCGATATGATAATAATTATTGTAGCAAAATGGCTACAGCCAGATATTGAGTATAAACATCTTAGAAAATCAAATTTATATGAACCAATTAAGGAAAAAATATTAGACATATTGAAAAATTAGGAGATTCTGTTCTTGGATCAATCATCTCCTAGGCCTGATCTCTTTCCCGCATTCGCAAGTGATCTTGGGTTTGAATTCCTTCAGCTTCCTGCGGCAGTTCGGACATCTGGCAGCATCCTGGAAAAAGAATTCCAGCCAGGCATCTCGTATGTCTGGTTCTGTTTCCTTTTCAATCTTGTCAACCATAAGTATATCATCGGGTGTCATGGCCATTTCCCTGAGCAGCTGGATGTCGATACCAGCGTTTTCTTTCTTCTCATTATCCTTGACAATCATGGGAGCCAGGAAAATTCCGCATACAATGCCTCCGAAATGTGCCAGGTGCGCAACTCCATCATCAATGCTCATCATCACCAGAAATGTTGACAGGATGAACATGGTTCCAACGGCCAGCCAGACCGGAGCCCTTGTTGAAAATATAGGGCCAATGAACATTGGAATTCTGTCCTTTGGATAAAGTACCAGCAAAGCCCCGCCAATACCATAAATTGCTCCGGAAGCTCCAAGAAGGAAGCTGGTCGATGCCGGGTGAAAAATATAAAACATCATGGTTGCGACTATGCCAGTGGTAAAATATATGATGCCCCAATTTTTGGAACCAATACGCTCTTCCAATGGCAGGCCGATGAGGTAAAGAATCAAAACATTGCCAATGAGATGAAATGGGTCCGCGTGCATGTACATTGACGTGATGATGCTGGGTAAATATGCAATATCTCCAAACCTGGCAGGCACGAACGTGAAAACATCTCTCATGTCATAGAATAGTGATTGGTCAATGTAATTAAGTGCCAGAACATAGATGAAAATGAAAAAATTGGCAATTACCATGACCTGGGTCAGATAGGCGTTTTTCCATTTGGCATAGATAAGCGAGGCAATGATGATCGCCGGTATAGGCACATATTCTAGCATTGTCCCGTTTAATCCGGGATTTTGATTTAAACCTATCGGCCACATTTTATAATTCAAGAACCATCCTCCCATGTGAAGTTTGATAATGAGTTAGAGATCGAGGTGGTCCGGGATGTCTACTCGCCTTCAGATGATACTTTTCTCATGCTGTCGGCCATTTTGCCAAGAACTGGCCAGTCTATTCTGGAGATGGGTACTGGCTCAGGAATTATCGCTATGCACTGTGCAAAGGCTGGCTGCAAAGTAACGGCTGCCGACATTTCGGAAAAGGCATTGAATTGTGCCAGAAACAATGCCAGGTTGAATGGTATAAACATCCAGTTCGTCCAGTCGAATTTATTTTCCAGTATCGAGGAAAAATTTGACATGATAATCTTCAACCCGCCGTATCTTTCAGGCCAGGATGCTGAAATCCTGGCAGTTGATGATAAACGCCAGCTTATTGGCGGGAAGGGTGGTCACGAGATTTCTATCGAGTTCATGGAACAGGCTGTTCAGTACCTCTCAGAAAATGGCAGGATTTATATTCTTACTTCAACCGAGACATCCGAAAAGATCATTGAGAGAGCCAGGCAGCTTTTCTTGGTGAATAAGATTGCGGAGAAGCACATGTTCTTCGAGACGCTGGCTGTTTGGGGATTAAGAATTGATTTATTAATAGAACACTAATTAAGATAAAATCGGATGCGACAATAATTAAATAGCTCAATCCAGATTACATCAATTCCTAAGGGGGGCTAAAATAACTACAGCAATTATAGCAATCGGTGGAAACGCATTAATTAAATCTGGCGAGGAAGGTACAATAACCATGCAGTTTACAAATGCCAGAGAAACCTGCGACCAGCTTATTCAGCTGATAAAATTGAACTACAAATTCATTCTTACCCACGGCAATGGTCCCCAGGTTGGCTTCGCACTCCGCAGGCATGAGAACGCCCGCAAAATAATACCGCCACATCCCCTGGGTGTTTGCGTAGCTGAAACCGTTGGCTCAATGGGCTATATGCTCCAGCAGACCATGCAGAACTCCGTGAAAAAGAAAGGTCTGGGGATTGACACTGTCACAATCATAACCCAGGTGGTCGTTGACAAGAACTCCATCTTATTCCAGAAACCCACAAAACCAATCGGTCAGTTTTTTTCCAAGAAAAATATTGATTTGAAAGTTGCAGAGGATGGATGGGATGTCGTTGAGGACAGTGGCCGTGGCTGGCGCAGGGTTGTTCCGTCCCCAAAGCCAATCAGAATTGTTGAGAAGGACACGATTGGCCATTTACTGGAGAAAGGAAAAATCGTCATTGCATGCGGCGGCGGCGGACTGCCCGTCATTGAACTTGATGACGGCACCCTTGACGGTGTTGAAGCGGTTATTGACAAGGACTATGCCTCCTCCAAACTGGCCCAGCAGCTTGATCTGGACGAATTTATCATATTAACTAGCGTGGACAGAGTGTCCATAAATTTCGGCAAGCCAGATGAGGTACAGATAGATTCAATGACCCTTGCCCAGGCAAGGCAATATTTTGCCGAAGGCCAGTTCCCTCCGGGTTCAATGGGCCCCAAGATAGAAGCTGCCATTGAGTTCCTTGAGAATGGCGGAAAAAGAGTAATAATAACCTCTCCGGAATTCATTGTAGAAGCCATCAAGGGAGAAGCTGGCACTCAAATAATCCCATAATTCAGAGATAAAGCTATTAGTTTCCATTCCATTCCTAGTTGGTGAGAGCACATGATACATGGAATAACCCCCACCTCATTCCTGGACTGGGACGGCCAGATAGTTACTGTATTGTTCACATCCAGATGCAATTTTAAATGCCCATTCTGCCATAACTGGGGCTTTATGGAGAATCTGGAGAAATACCCCGAGAAAGACTGGCAGAAAATAAAGGAATATATGGAGACGCATGGGGATTTCATTGATGGAGTGTGCATCACCGGGGGTGAGCCGACCCTGGAACCAGGCCTTGAAAAATTACTCCGAGAAGTAAAGAACATGGGCCTGAAGGCTAAATTGGACACCAACGGCACTCGTCCAGAAATAATCAAACACCTCGTCGAAAAGGATCTTCTGGATTATATTGCCATGGATTTCAAGATGCCCCTTGATGAAAGATATTCTCGTGCTGTAGCTATTCAGCCAGATATTGAGATGATTAAGGCCAGTATAGATTTTATACGCAATTCTGGTATCTCTCATGAATTTCGTACCACCATGGTGCCAACCATCCATACCAAGGAGGATATTGTAGACATAGCTAAATACCTCGGGAAGAACGAATACCTGGTATTGCAGCAGTTTAACCCAACCAATCCCTGGAACCCGGAATTAAAGAATGTCAAACCCTTTACACATGAAGAAGTAATTGATATAGCCGGTGCTTGTGAAGAATATGTTGGAAAGTTAAAAATCCGGGGACTCAAGGAACTTGGTGAGCTTATTACATAGTTAGATTATAGAATAGCCATACACTTAAATCCTAACTTGATAGTTGATATTTAACGATTCGTCAAAGATAGGCGTTGCCCTTAAAATTATTAGATGAAAAAAGAAAAGCCGAAAATCAAGGATTTTTTACATCAAAATTCCGATGTATACTGGTTTTGAGTAATTTAAGGGCAACGCCTCAAAGATAGTATGAATTTTATGTTCATGTCAGATTTGCGTTCCAAAATAGGGAGTCCATTTATATGTGTAAGCTACCTTATATGTTTGCCTGATTATAGTTACAAATCTATCTATTGAGATTCATCAGGTTCGTAATCTATATGTTGAATACGTATTCTAAAATCTCAAAGGTTAAATATTCAACTATAAAGACAGAAGGGATGTACATGGACAGACAAGAATTTATAGGATTTTTACAATCGGAAGAAGAACACTTTGACATGGCAGAGGCCCCATTGGGCGGTAAGAATGGCATTTATGTCAAGAACAAGACCTTTGACACAGAGACTCACTTCACAAATGAGGCCATAGCCAGCACGGAACTGAACGATCTTATCGTGGCAACACATCAGGGCAGAAACATTGAGCACATGACTCGAGTGACTGGCTACTTCAGCAAGATAGAGGGCTGGAACAAGGGCAAGATAGGAGAGCTCAAGGACCGTTCCAGGGTAGGCGAGTTATAGGAGATTAAATTTCAATGCTGGCAGACGATGACCTGGAAACAATATTTAAACTTCATAAAACCCAAATTTGACATGGATAAATGGTTCAACTGTTAAATTTTGGCTAAATCGGGAAAAAGGTTTTAGACGAGTGAATTAACATTCTATACTACGCAGGGGGGTAAAAAAATGAAAATATTAATTGCCGACGATTACAAAAAATCTCGTGACGAGCTTAAAGAAATACTAGAAAACAAAGGCTATAAAGTTAGGGCTGCCAAGGACGGTACTCAGGCACTGGCCCTTTACAATGAAGAGCAAGCAGACATTGTATTTATTGACTGGGATATGCCTGGAATTGGGGGATTGGAATTATGCCAAAAAATTCGCGATAAGGATTCTGCCATCGGCCATATTTCATATTTAGTTCTGGTGTCTGGTAAGAATGTTGCCAGAAATTTGATTGAAGGAATGGATGCCGGTGCCGAGGATTTCATCATGAAACCGTATTCTGCGGATATAGTTCTTTCCAGAATTGCCATTGCCAAGAAGATTTTGCAAGCTAAATTAAAAAATCCACCAGATGCCAAATCGTCAATTGAGAAGGACACCGAACCTGTTGTAGTTCTGAACAAAGAGCATGTGCTTATCCATAGGATGACCGGCGTTCTTGAAATTGTAGCCAATATGCTTGATGAAGGAGTTCCCCTGCCAAAGAAGCTTATTAACTGGGCCGCATCATCGATTTTCCTGCTTAACTGGGACTTGCATGAGCGCAAGGAATATTATTACATCGAAAGATTCATCGAAAGAGCAAAAATCATTCACGGAAAAACAACCCAGCTTTACACACGCTCATCCCTCACCCAAATAATGCGCGAACATGAGTTAATTAAGGATATTTTGATAGCTGTTCAGAAGTCAGCCAGTGAATATGATGACGACAATCGCAAATCTATGCTCCAATTGAAGAATGATATATCCAGATACCTGACCTTGATACGGTTCCATGCGGCCAGAGAGGAAGATGTTTTCCTTCCGTTCACACAGCGCTATTTTACAGATGAAGATATAGTCAAAATAATGGCAGACTTCAAGATGGTTGAGGACAAAATCGGCACTGAAAAGATTGAAGCCAGAATGGAGACCGTCCAGCAGCTGGAAAAGATACTCCGTATAAAGGAAAATGGAAAATTCTAAGATCAATATGACCCAAGCCGCTATCATCAATATCAAGAAAATACATGCTCAAATTGAACCGGATATCGAATCAAGACTCAATGAATTCCAACAAATCTGGCTCAATGGAACCGACCAGGATATATTTGCTGAACTGGTATTCTGTATTTTCACCCCCCAGAGTAAAGCCAAGTCCTGCTGGAATGCAGTTGAACGGCTGGAGAGTAAAGGCTTTCTAATGAACGGAAGCCAGCATGAAATTGCTGCCACAATGACCGGAGTAAGATTCCACAATACCAAGGCAGAACGAGTCATAAAGGCCAGATATAATTTCTTCCAGGGCAGCCATACCCTTAAATCCACCCTTGCAGGATTTCCAGACCCAGAGGATGCCAGGGAATGGCTTGTGGAGAACATCAATGGCCTGGGGTACAAGGAATCGAGTCACTTCCTAAGGAACATCGGCATGGGCCATAAACTTGCAATTCTGGACCGCCACATCCTGCGAAATCTTGTTTCCCTTGGAGTTATCAGGGAAATTCCGGCCACTATCTCCAGGAAAAATTACCTGGGGATAGAAGAAAATATGGTCGAGTTTTCCAGGAAAGTTGAGATTCCAATGAACCATCTAGATCTGCTTCTGTGGTACAAGGAAGCAGGAGAGATTTTCAAGTGATGATGCACTTTTAAGTGCCATCGCAGATCGGAACTAACCCATGAAATATAATTGAGCCATCTTCATAGCTCAATTTTACCGGATAAACTTCTATGCCCGCCTTCATGGCCCTCCAGAATATTTCGGTAAATTTTGGATCGGTTATTTCATTGGGTTTGAAGCATCTGACTCCCGGCTGAAATATGAGAATCATCATTGCTGCTTTCTGGCCGTCGGCAACAATATCCATCAGTGTCTGGACATGTTTTGCACCTCTTTCGGTAGGCGCATCAGGAAATAATGCAATATCATCAATCTCAAGAGTACAACCTTTAATTTCCAGACCTATCTGGCGGCCATTTTTTTCAAGCATAAAATCAAGGCGACTATGGCCCACAGCTACCTCGGCCTTGAACCCTTCAAGCTTTCCAAATGGCGAGATTCCTGGATTATTAAGAATTGCTTCTGAAATAGTCCGATGATAGCCCGAATTAATCAACACCCAGTTATTGTCCCATGCAGCGATAATTTCCCACTGTGTTTTACGTTTTTCTCCAGTTCTGCGGCGCACAAGAACCTTGTTTCCAGGATACAGCATCTCCTTCAATCGGCCAGGATCTATGACATGCACCTTCTGGTCTTTCAAAATTTTACCATCAAGCTCAACATCAACAATAGCCAGGAATCTATTTGGTCTGGCTTTCAGAATGCCTTTACAGTCCCATGGAATTTCAAGTAATTCAAGCATCACTGAAGGCTAAAAGGGGCTAGTTTTAAATAGTTTGTTTGTTTCAACTATCATATTGTAATGATTACAAATTAAAGGTGGCGAGATGGAAAAATATGTGCAAATTCTGAAGAAGAACTGCCTCAAGGTTACGCCCCAGCGCCTAGAGATACTAAAATATCTGGATACCCACAGGACTCATCCTACAGCGGATACTATATATTCCAATTTGAAAAATAACAATCCTTCACTGTCAAAAACAACGGTTTACAATACCCTCCAGCATCTTGATGAACATGGCCTGGTTTACACCCTGACAATTTCAGGTTCGGAATCACGTTTCGATAGTAATATTAATCCCCATCACCATTTCCTCTGCAAGATATGCAGCAATATAATTGACATAGATATTGAATGTCCAAATGTCAAAAAAGTTGAAGTGGGGGGACACAGAATTGATGAGGTTCACGGCTATTTCAAGGGAGTCTGTGCAAGTTGCCTCAAGGAATCGAATAATGGAGAAGATTAAATGGACAAATACAAGTGCACGGTTTGTGGATATATCTACGACCCTGAGTTAGGAGATCCGGATTCCAACGTAGAACCTGGAACGGCATTTGAAAATTTACCTGAAGAATGGCGCTGCCCATTATGTGGGGCAATGAAGAAATATTTCGACAAGGAGGAGTAAAAATGGATAATTATGTATGTACTGTTTGTGGGTATGTTTATGACCCTGCGAAAGGAGACCCAGATAGCGGAATAGCACCAGGAACAAGTTTTGAAGATATTCCAGATGACTGGGTATGCCCTGTTTGTGGAGTTGGCAAGGAAGATTTTGAAAAGGTAGAGTGAAAATGGAAGTAAAGGAGATTACCAAGGGAGTTTACGCAGCACCCACCCTACACTGGGACCGCCGCCTTTTTGACGAGCTTATACCTCTTCCAGATGGAACCAGCTACAATGCCTACATTGTCAAGGGAGACGAAAAAACAGCTCTGATTGATACGGCAGATCCAGAAAAACAACAGGAATTGCTCGATGCCCTGAAAAAGATAGAAGTAAACATAGATTACATAGTAGCCAATCATGCAGAACAGGACCATTC
>JAGLQM010000109.1 GCA_023136815.1 Thermoplasmata archaeon | reverse complement strand
GGAGCCGCTATACTGGGGAAGAAAACACCTACCGCAACTCCGAATGCACCTCCAAGCATTGCACCCATCCAGAGTGATGGGGCAAATACACCGCCAGAACCGCCAGAGCCAAGAGTGAAGCTGGTGGCTAACATCTTTATGAACATCAGGAAAAGAAAGAACGCGGCAAGTTGGAGGCCAGAATATAGCATACCAGTTGTGGCAGATGTCAGCACAGGCATTGTGGCACCGTATCCCACGCCAAACACGAATAAATGACCAAAATTCTTGTAAATTAAATAGCCAGTGATTCCCAGCAAAAGTCCACCCAGCATGGGTTTGAATTGGCTAGGCATCTTGAGCTTGTCAAATATATCTTCCATATTGTAGAAGAATCGCATGAAGAATAGAGCAGCCAGGCCTGCGATTATTCCCAGCAAAAGATAAAGAAACAGTTCATAAGGGCTGTTGAGAGTATAAATTCCAGCAATGTCTCTGATAGGGAAGGCAATTTCATCCCCGACAAAAAGATGGGCAACAACCGTGGCAATAACCGAACCAACAACAAGCGGTACGAAAGACCTGGTTCGGAATTCCAGAAGAATTAATTCAAGTGAAAATACCACACCAGCAATGGGTGCATTGAAGGTTGCAGCAATACCGGCTGAAGCACCGACTGCCACAAGTATTCTTACTTTCTCGTCAGAAAGATTGAGAAATTGTGCAAGAGCAGAACCGCTGCTTGAACCTATCTGGATCATCGGACCCTCACGGCCTGCAGAACCCCCACTGCCGATTGTTATGGCACTTGCTATGGCCTTGATAAAACCAACTCTGGGCCTTATCCTGCCGCCTCTCTTCAGAGTAGCTTCCATTACCTCAGGAACACCATGGCCCTTGGCTTCCGGGGCTCCGTATTTTACAATATATCCAACAATGAGACCGCCCAAGGCCGGTATCAGTATAACGAGCCAGCCATAATCAGATCCCAGCCAGTACAGGTTCGTGTCCATGTATTCATAGGAATTGAATGCAAGTGATGAAGTACCATTGAAGAACATATTGTGAAAGAAATGTATAAGATACCTGAAAGCTCCGCCAGCCAGACCAACAATGATGCCCACCACTACCGCCAGCATGCTCAGTATGAAATATTCCTGAATATCCTTCTTCCTCTGCTCCTTGGTCTTTTTATCCACCTTTCCAGGTATTGGAATTGGATTCGGAATATCTGACATATGAAACTTATGTTTTTTGGATTTATTTGACTTGGTAGCTGTTGACATGGTTACGCCTTATAACTCCCGCCCATAAGCAGGGTATTTAAATTATTATCGTTTAAATCAACACTATCTTTTTATGCTACACTGAGTTTCATGATAATAATGCCAGATAAAAAAACTTGGCCAGTAAGTATTACTCCTGACAACTATCCGGAATTCATAAGCACATCCAGTGAACATCTCACACGCAAGGGAAGTGACCTTGCAGGTTATTTTGAAGAAGAACCAGAGCCAGACACTGTAATATATGAGGTATTCGAGGCCGAAACTGTCGGCCATATAAAGATGGCCATGACAGTTCTCAAACCAGGAAAAGTAGGAAATGAATTCCACATGACAAAGGGCCATTTCCATGAGGATGATAAAGCTGGAGAAGTCTATGTCTGCTTCAAGGGCCAGGGCATGATAGTCATGCAGACAAAAGAAGGCCAGACCGACGAATTGCGCCTGACTCCAGGTGCATTGGCATACATTCCACCAGGCTGGGCCCACAGAACCATCAATACCGGAACCGAGGATTTTATCATGCTGGCTACCTACCCGGAGACTGCCGGACATGATTATGGCCCCATCCAGGAAAAAGGTTTTATCAAGCGTGTTGTTGAGATTAATGGGCAAGTTCAAGTTGTTTAGATTTTATAATCCCGAGGTTAGTTGCCTTGGGATGAGCATTCGCAAATAGACACAAGAATGACGGAATAGTGTCCCATGGCCTTTGAGGAGCAAGCTCCTCAGGCTGCGGGGAACGCAAAGCGCTCCCCTGGCCACAGGACTATCTCGGTCACTTCGTTTCCTCAATAGTCCTGTGGTGTAGGGGTTATCATGCGGGCCTTTGGAGCCTGCGACGGCGGTTCAAATCCGCCCAGGACTATTTTCTTTATTTATTTTACAATCAGAGATGAAAATAGTCCCGTTGTCTCGAATTAATAATTAAATTAGCCAATAGATTAATTCTCAACGCCCAGGACTATTCTTTTTATTTTAGGCAATTATAGCTCGAGGGGTATCGTGCGGGCCTTTGGAATTTGCGACGGCGGTTCACGAGTAAATAGCAGCGCTATTTATGAGCCAGTGGAGTTTACGAAGTAAATTCCACGACGAATCCGAGCGGGCCCACTAACTAACCAATTGCACAAACTAACAGTGACCGATTGGATTTAAGAGGAAGAGAGCGAAGCGAGCTTCTCTCGAAAAATCCGCCCAGGACTATTTTCTTTATTTATTTTACAATTAGGGACGAAAATAGTCCCGTTGTCTCGAATTAATAATTAAATTAGCCAATAGATTAATTATTGAATTAAACCTCTTGATAATTCACTAATATACGCAATCACTAGAATCCTGCTCTACCCAGCACCTCTTCCCAACTCGGCAATTTCCCCACTGGCCCTGAAACCTCAATTGCAAAGCTCGCAGCTGCAGCCCCCAGCCACCCACATTCGTCCAAAGATTTTTGTCGCGAAAGTCCTGCGTAAAATCCGGCACGGTATGCGTCACCTGCGCCTGTTGGATCCACAACTATTTTTGGTGTCACTGCTGGAATATTAATTTCCTCGGATTTTGTAAGTATCTGGCTGCCATCCTTTCCAAGAGTTATTATCAGCAGTTCAACATGCTCCAGAAGTTGGGCTTTGTCTGAATAATCCATGTACTTCATTGCTGTTGCCAGCTCGCTTTGGTTCACGAAAAGGGCATGAGACATATTCAGAAGTTCTGCAAAAACTTCTGGTGAGTAAAGATAATGAAGCTCCTGGGCCGGATCAAAATATATTTTCTTGCCAAGGTTTTTTGCATGTTGCATTATTTTTCGGTAATAAGCTGGCCTGCCAGTTCCAATATGAACTATCTGGCTATTATTTATTGTATGTTCAGCTATGGGGAAATCGTCCATTTCGCCCATTGGCCCCTGGTCCATTATGCCGATTTGATTGTTTTCAGGATCAGTCATTATCCTGCAAGTTGGCGTGAGATGATTCTTCATTTCTTGAAGGTCATAGGTGTCAACACCAGCATTGAAAAATGCGTCCTTGAAGTCCTTTGGAAAATCTGAACCTACAAAGCTGGCCAGGGCAGCTTTCACGCCCATGCTGGCAGCCATCAATGCAATATTTCCACCAGTGCCTCCGAAGAAACGCTGAACATTGCTGACCTGGATGGATGTGTTTGGCTC
>JAGLQM010000108.1 GCA_023136815.1 Thermoplasmata archaeon | reverse complement strand
TGATTACCTCAGCACCGCACATTGCTTTCAGGCGCTGGATTGTGTAGCTCAGCGGAATATGATGGGTGGTGAAAATAACTTCATCCACTGCATCTGGCTCTACTATGCCACTGGTTCCGGGTTCGCCGTTAATCATTGCCGCGTCAAGGATTATTATGTGAGTTGGGCACATCTCGGCAATCTTTTTCGTGAAGTTCTCAGGAAGCGTTCCCACATCGAGGGTAATAAAAAATTTAGTATCGCCAAGTTCCCTGATTATGTACGGAGCTATGCCATCATCTGCATTGATATCATTGCCCATTCCGATTATGACTGGCTTGCTCTCTTTTGTAATTGTTTTTAAGCTTGCTAGTATTTTATCCATGAGAATCAGCCCGCTTGCCGAATTTACTTGACAATCAGCTCGCCACGCTTGAAATGCGCCAATTCATATTCATCAGTAAGCTTGATTGCATCCTTGGGGCAGGATTCGTCGCATTGCCCGCAGAAAGTGCACATGTCCAAATCGAAGTGTGGAGTCTTTTTCTTCTTGTCCACTGGATTTGGAATATCAACCATATAGCATGCGCCACTTGGACAGTCCCTGGCACATATACCACAGCCAATGCAGAGATTGGTGTCAAACTTTATTTTAGCACGAATATCCTTGAATGGTTCAAGCTTCTCATAGGGGTACATTACAGTAACTGGCTTCTTTGTGAGCTTGCCGAGAAGCATTGGAATCATATAGCCTGCTCTTGCCATCTACTTCTTCCCCCCATTAGCATACCAATCATTGGCAAACTTCCACAGGCCAGCTTCATCGGTTACTGTCTGGGTCTTCTTGTCAGCATCAATAATTATCACACGGTCCATGCAGCCCATGCATGGGTCTATGCCAGCAACTATCATTGGCACATCTGCGATATGTGCGCCCTTGAGATTGAAAGCCACGTTTGCGATATTGGCGTATGTTGGAGCCCGGATCTTCAGACGTTCTGGTTTATCAGTACCATTTGCTACGAGCCAATGAATATCCTCGCCTCTTGGAGCCTCAGTACGGGAGAATGATTCACCTTCTGGCACCTTTCTGGGAGTCTTTACCCGATAATCACCATCTGGAAGATTCGTGACCATCCATCGAACCATCTTAATGGACTCCAGGGTTTCCAGTGCCCTGACAACATACTGACCGTGAACATCGTGAGTGTCCGAAGTTATAACCTCAAATGGCACTTCGTCATATGCTGCATGTGGGTCTGCCTTCCTAACATCGTACTTTATGCCGGATGCCCTGAGCCTTGGACCGACCGCAGTTAAGCGCCTGGCATCTGCCGGTGAGAGTACGCCAACACCCTGGGTTCTCTTGAGTATGGTATCCTCATTCAGACCAATGTCAATATATTTCTGCATTGCTACTTCAAGCTTGTCCATTGCCTTCAGAGCCTTTTGGGCAATCTCCGGGCTCATGTCCCGCCTGACGCCGCCAATGGTATTGTAGGCATAGTTGACACGGTTACCAGTCATTATCTCAAGCAAATCCTGAACAATCTCACGATCATCCCATGAGTACATGAACAGGGTGTCAAAACCCATTTCATGACCAGCAACGCCAATCCACAGCAAATGACTGTGTATTCTTTCCAGTTCATTAACAATGGTTCGGAGATAAACACCTCTCTTTGGAACTTCGATGCCAAGAATCTCTTCGGTAGCCTGGCTGAAGTTTGTGGTGTGTGTAAATGAGCATATTCCACAGATACGTTCTGTAAGGTAGAGATTCTGGATGTAGGTCTTGGACTCGGCCAGCTTCTCTATGCCGCGATGAATATGGCCAATTCTGACATCGGCAGCCACAACAGTTTCGCCTTCAATTGTAATCATGAATCGTTCTGGTTCTTTGAGTGCTGGATGTATTGGGCCAATTGGAATTGTTACTTCTGCCATTATTGTTCACCCCCCTCTGCTTTTCTTGGATCTGTCCAGTCTTTTCTCAGCGGATTTCCCTTATCGCCCCAGGTTTCTGGAAGGAAAAGGATTTCCATCTGGGGATGGTCGCGGAAATTAACGCCAAGCATCTCGAAGGCTTCACGTTCATAAAGAACCGCGCCTGGTATGACCTTGGATATTGTATCGATATTTGGGTCACTCTTTGGAACCAGTGTCTTGAGAACAATCAAGCGCTCTTCTTTCTCCAAAGCAAAGGGATATACCAGTTCAATATTATCGCCAATATCCCTGGCTCCTATCACACAGATATATCTGGTATCAAATTCCTTGTGTAATGCTGTAGTAGCAGCTACTATCTGCTCTCTGGGCACTGTGGCATAAATTCTGTGAAGTCTTGGATTTTCAATGTTCAAAGCCATTGAACCAAGGCTTGATTTTACTCTGTCAACAATTGGATCTGCCATATTATCCCTCCGTCAAGCTCGTAAGAAGCTTCACCACGCCGTCCAGAATAGCTTCTGGTTTCGGCGGGCAGCCTGGAATATATGCATTCACCGGAATTATTTTGTCTATGCCTCCATGTGTACAGTATGAACCGTCAAAAATCGCACCCGAAATAGCACACTGACCCACAGCAACTACGAACTTTGGTTCTGGAACCTGTTCATAGCACCTAATAACTTTCTCTTTCAACTGTTCAGTCACTGGACCTGTTGCAACTACTACGTCTGCATGTCTGGGCGTTCCCTGAAGAAGAACTCCAAAACGTTCAGCATCGAACCTGGGCATCAATGCTGCCAGTATTTCAATATCGCAACCATTACAGCTGCCGCTGTTCAGATGATAAACCCAAGGGGACTTGACCCGTGACCATGTAACCAGATTTTCAAACATTATGGCACCTCCGGCAATGCAGATAAATTACCTGCCTACGTGGGCGTGTAATGACAGGGTGTTAATTAAGATTGCTGAAAAAAAGTTCTCATTCATGATCCATGGAAAGCATTTTTAGGTATTATGAGTATTACTGAACTGCATGGGTGAAAGATTGATTGGGTTTTTAGGGAATATTCCGTTGCAAACCGAGACCGAAGGAAATGATATGGTCTGCTCATATCTTATCATACTGGCAGTCATACTTATCGCATTATATCTGGGCCTTTTCATCTACAACAAGGTGGTCATTGGCAAGAAACAGAAGCAGCACCCATGCAAGTATTGCGGCCACATGGTAAATGCAATTTCACAATGTTGTAATGTGCCAGTTGAAGAGAAATTTATGTCCGGGAAATGCAGCAAATGCGGAAAGGAAACAAAAACGATATGTGCTTCATGCAAGAGAGATTTGTACTGATGAGGAGTTTCTGAAACCATACATTCGGAGTTTCTGAAAGATTATGTAATTAAACTCCGTACGAACTGGAGTTCTAATTGTTTACTCAACACAGTTCGCTTAAACTCCAAGAAATTGGAGTTCAATGCATTTTTAATTCAAGTGAGGGCTCCCCAACCCTAAACACGAAGGAAC
>JAGLQM010000107.1 GCA_023136815.1 Thermoplasmata archaeon | reverse complement strand
TCAAGTACAATGACAAAATCAGGCTCATATATGCCTGATTTTATTCGAATCTTCTGTTCAGCTATTCTTGTATAAGCTGTTACCGGGGCACCTCTTCTTTCCACTCCAAAGAATGGAAATGCGGCTACCTCTTTTCCTTCTAAAAACCCAGCTTCTGCAAGAATGTTCGAGGCAATTACTGCGCCTTGACCACCTCTACCATGAAATCGGACTTCAATCATATTCACACACACCTATTTTCAATTCTGCACACAAATGGGCATAGCGACACAAGAGATGACTGATAGTCACTCTATTACTCTTGTCGGACCCCCCTTAAGTGAACCGACAATAACTTTTCCATATTAATTATATCGCCAATACTTCATAGGATAGTTATTTTAACACCCAGAAATTATCTATTGGAATGAGTTCCAAACCACCTTTCCTGAATATTCGTTTGAGGGCCATCGCTCAAGCCACTGAGATGGAGGAGCGGGTGGAGGCGGCTATGCTTTATGTTTCTGGAATGGAGGAAGTTCCAGCTACCAGAATTGAGGGGCATTTTAGTAATCCTCTAACTATATTTGAGGTGGAACTGACTAAAACCAGGGATGTGAAAAAATTCCTTCAGATATTGAAAGATGCTGGAATGCTAATCATACTAATGAAAAAAATTGAAATGCGCCTTGATGAAAATTGTGTTTTTCACTTTCGGCTGGATAAACAAAAAGCTTATGCTGAAGAACTGGCACTTGCAGATTCCAAAGACATAATTGATGTAAGCATGAAAGTTGCTGCGTATCCTGCAAGACGAGATATTGCAAAGGAAGCTCTTTTGGATTGGTTTGTGGATTTTTGAGGCCAGCATGGTAACAATACAATTAGAAAGTCCACCCTTCTGTTCTGAACATATCTAGTAAATCTATTGCTTCTACTGTATAATCTTTACATACATATGGAATTCGAACTTTTTTTCCTCTAATTTTTTCTTCGGTAACGACAATACGTTTAATCTCAAATAGGGTAGATTGTGGGTCACTTATCATCTCTATAGCCAGGGCGATAACCCAGGGATCTGCAGCAAACCTTTTTCCTTTTTTTATCAAGCTAGGGTACTTCTTCAAAATTTCTTTTACAATTTTGATTTGCTCTTTTGTCGGATCCTTGAACATACCCGGATGCTTTTTTGCCCATTTTGCAAGTGCATCATCAAACCTGATAATCTCATCCAAAACCTCTCTAGGAGCAAGCAAACGTCCAGACTTAACCAGGCCATCCATCCTTTTCCAAGGAGTTTGATAAATATCCATTGGATTGTGTTTGTTTAGCTCGATAAGAGATGATGTGTCTATTATGTAAATCAATTTTGTCATTTTCTCGCCTTCGCTAATACCTGGTCAAAGTTTTTGGTTCTAATAGAAAGATAGTTTAGAGCATCAGTATATGTTATGAAATTGCGATCATAATTGTCTGCTACAATAGAGATAAAACCGTTTCCCACTTCTGAAAGGCATCTGACTTCAGCAGGTATGCCCCCACCTTTCTTTTTCTCGTCTTTTTCATCTAGTTTTAGCTCTGGCTCAGCTGGTTTGTATCTGTCAAGAATTTCTTCATAAATCACGCTTGAAATGTAATTGAGTTTAAACATTTTATAGCTAAGCATACCCTTGCTAATTTTGAACCTGCGAGATAGTTTATTGAGTGTTATTGTTTCCATTAACATGTTGCGTTCAGCCTCGAAAACTTCTTTTGCCAGTTTCTTTGGAAGCAGGAATTCTGAGGCAAACAGATTGCACCAGTTTTCAATCTTGTGATTCGTTATAAATGATATGTCTGGTAAGTCTATAGCAGTTTCGCCTAGAATAACATGAGCGAACTCATGCATAAGTGAGAATATTCTAGCTTCAATAGAATCAGCAGAATTAACTACTATCACATTCGGATTTTCATCTGTCAAGACAAAACCCCTGGCATCCTCCACTGGCATGGAAAACTGAAATACAAGAATATTCATCTCTCCAAAAGCATCTCTCAGATAATTGAAAAATTCATAGCTAGATTTGAATTTTCTCTGTGCAACAACTGAAATATTAAAAATCTCTCTGTAATCAAGTGCAGTACTCTCGGGATTATCTGATATTTTTAATGATTTTATCTGTGGTTTTATGGACTCATTGACATTAATCAATAGCTCCGCACCGATTTCCTGCAAGCCCCTGGCCTTTCTGATTGCATGAATAGTTTTTTTGTCGAATACATCTTTTTTACCGGGGAGCATCCTGTAATCCTTCGGCATTGGCGATTCTGGAAGCGGTTCAGACAACAAAAATGTGGCCAGCGGTCTTTTATAGGCATTGGAAAGTTCCTTCAATTGCCTGAGTGTCGGTTGCCATTCCCCTTTCTCGATGGCTTCCACAACCCCGACACTGGTCTTCAGCCGTTTGGCTACCTCTTCCTTCGTCCATCCAGAACTCTCTCTGAGCCATTTGAATACTGCGGGTTCGACTTCAACTTTCAATGACCTTGGCATATTCGGCACCTGATTTTATCTCCCTGATAACACCTGTATATCAAATAAAATATTTAAGATAATTCTGGGGGTGGGAGGGGCATACTTTCGCCCACCCCTCTCTTTTATTCTTTTATAATCTACAACTGTTTACTTCAGAAACAAACATTCACAATCCAAGGAAGAAAGGATAATATCGGAGGTTAATGATATGGGTAAGACTGTGAGGAGCATACAAAAAATGACTGTCCAGACAAAGTTAGATGGGGGCTTGTTGGCATGCGTATTTTATTAGACACGAATATTTTTATTTATCGAGAAGATGACTATGTACTTACAGATAGTATGCAAAAGATTCTTCTGACATTTCAGAAAATTAGGGCGGAAATATTGATTCATCCTTTATCGATTGAGGAATTAAAGAAAGATAAGAATAAAGAACGACAGAAAGTTTCACTTTCAAAAATACGCGCATATTCTATGTTAGAATCTCCGCCAGATCCTAGCGCAGACCATGGATATTTGAGTGCACTCGGCCCTGTTTCTGAAATCGACGATGCGATATTATATGCTATATTCAAGGATTCTGTTGATTTTCTCATCACAGAGGATAGAGGGATTCATAAAAAGGCCAGTAGACTTGGAATCGATGATAGGGTGTTTCTAATTGATGAGGCTCTTCCTGTTTTGGGAGCATACATTCAGAGAGAAAAGGTGATATCTCCTCCTGCTCTGAAGGAAGAATTTGTTTATAACCTCAATCAGGACGACCAAATTTTTGAGACTCTTAAAGGAGAATACAATGAATTCAAAGAATGGTTTCAAAAAGTTAAACGAGAAGGTAGAAAATGCTGGGTTCATTATAGAGATGATGGAAGCATTGGTGCAGTATTAATTTATAAATTCGAAGATGAAGCCATCGATTCAACCCCGCCATTTCCAAAAAATAAGAGAATAAAAATTGCAACATTGAAAGTAAC
>JAGLQM010000106.1 GCA_023136815.1 Thermoplasmata archaeon | reverse complement strand
CAACTGGCAATACAAAGCGCCAGCTTATGATGGCAAAGGACATGGGCTCCACAGTTCTGGCAGCCACCCCATCCTATGCTATGTTCCTGGCAGAGGCTGCCCCAAAGGAAGGGTATGACCTGAAGAAAGACTTCAAGTTCAAAATAGGAATGTTTGGTGCAGAACCATGGTCAGAGGAAGCACGCCAGCGCATTCAAAATGCCTTTGGCATAAGGGCACATGATGTTTACGGAATGAGCGAACTTTACGGGCCAGGCGTAGCTGTCGAGTGCGTCCATCAGAACGGCCTGCATATCTGGGGCGACGAGTTCCTTGTGGAGGTTATAGATACGGATACTGGCGAGGTTCTACCAGAGGGTTCTCATGGTGAGCTCGTTTTCACAATGCTCACAAGGGAGGCTATGCCCCTGCTCAGATACCGCACACGAGATTTAGCTACTGTCAACTGGGAGGAATGTGAATGCGGCAGGTACCATCCGAGAATCATGCGCGTAAAAGGTCGTTCCGACGATATGCTTATCATAGGAGGGGTTAACGTCTTCCCCAGCCAGGTTGAGACAGTCCTAATGAAGATGGATGGCGTTAGTGATCATTATCAGATTGTTGTTGACCGTGATATTCTGGATAAATTGCACATCAAGGTCGAAGTTGAAGAGAGTTTCTTCCGCTCATCCGAGTACAATCCAGAGGCATTTGCCAAAATCCTGAGCGACGAGCTAACAGCAGTCATGACTGTCAGAGCCAAGATAGAACTCATGGACCCTGGCACACTCCCAAGGACCGAGGGAAAGGCTAAACGTGTCATAGACATGAGGAAGCAGTAAAATGTTAGTTGACGACATCATGACCAAGGCAGTCAAGTTTCTCAATCCAGACCAGACGATCTCAGATGCGGTGACAGAACTGGCCAAGCATGGGATATCTGGTGCTCCTGTGGTAGACAAGAATGACCAGCTTGTGGGAATCATAACAGAAAATGACATCATCAATGCTCTGAAGAACACTGGCAAGCGGCTGGAGATGGTTTACCCATCCCTGTCAATGGTCAGTGTTTCCTTTATTGAAAAGATGGATGAAAAAGAAACAATGGAAGCCTTCAAGGAAATTGCCAATACAAAAGTCAACAATATCATGACCAAGGCAGTCACAACAGTGCAGTCAGGAAGCAACCTGGCCCTGGTTGTTAATTTCATTATCCTAAAGGGAGTGAATCGTATTCCTGTAATGGACGGTGGAAAGGTAATTGGCATAGTTTCAAGGGCTGATATCATTCATGGACTGGCAAAGTCTAATGTTCTGAAATAGGGACTATAGATTAAGCTGACAAACAGATAGCCAGTTTTCATTGGATTCCAATTAGGGTTATACTGGGATGTTCCAGGCGGCCCGTGCTATATTATTCAAGAATGGCACATTCGAGAGAATCCATTTTTGTGTGGTGGAATATCTCAAGGAAAATTATGTGAAAATTGCCACCATATTAAATTAGGGTAGATTCTAATAGAAATCTATTATAATGGAAAAGGTGATTTCCGTCCAATGACCATCATCGCCCAGGGCGCAGAGGCAAAAATCCACAGAGGCCGGTGGCATGGCCGTGAAGTTATTATTAAAGAAAGAGTAAGCAAGGCCTATCGTCCGAAAGAGTTGGATATGCGATTGCGCAATTCCCGGTTGAAGGCCGAGGCTCAGTTAATAAGCCAGGCAAGAAAAGCAGGTGTTCGTACTCCTTTGATTTATGACATTGATTTGGAAAAAAGCGCAATAACTATGGAATTTATTGACGGCCCCACTGCCAAAGATGTCCTTCAAAATTCTGATGACCGTGAAGAATTGGCCGCCCTAATCGGCCAGAAAATTGGTCGGCTGCACAATGCAGATTTAATTCATGGAGATTTGACAACTTCCAATATGCTGTTCATCGAAAATGAACCATGCTTCATTGATTTCGGTCTGGGTGAGAAGAGCCCGGAACCGGAAAAGAAAGGTGTGGACATGCATTTGCTGAAAGAGGCATTACAAAGTGCCCATTCCGAGCATTCCGGTCTGTATGAAATAATAGCCAATTCCTATGTGGAAGAATATACAGAAGGCAAAAAGATCCTCAAAATCGTGGAAGAGATAGAAAAACGAGGTAGATATACATGAATATTTTCGACCCAATTACAAAATATAATATTCTGTATGCGTACCCTCTTCACATACGTTTCAAGAAGGGGGCAGTTTACCAATGAAAGTTCTTTTTGCAACTGGCAATCCTGGAAAACTGAGAGAAGTGCAGGCAATATTTGCACCACTTGGTTTCGATATTGAACAATTGGTGGATGAATACCCTGAGATTCAGGCTGACACATTAGAGGAAGTTGTCAGTGAGGGATTAAAATGGCTTTGGGAACGCCATAAAATTCCAATTATCATAGACGATTCCGGGCTGTTTATTGAGGCACTAGCTGGCTTTCCTGGAGTTTATTCTGCATATGTGTTCAAGACTCTCGGGTGCAAAGGAATCTTAAAGCAAATGGAAGATCTTGACAATCGCAGGGCGGAGTTCCGCTGCTGTGCAGGATATGTTGATGCCAATGGCCATATAATCCTCAAAACAGGAAATTCACAGGGCATTATCATCCATGAGAAACGCGGCTCCGGAGGATTCGGGTATGACCCGATTTTCATGCCTGATGAATTCAGCCAGACCTTTGCTGAGTTGGATATGGAATCAAAAAATCAAATATCACATAGAGGCAGGGCTTTTGAAGAACTGGCCAGTACATTGAAGGAGTGAACATGGAAAAAAAATGGTGCTATTTCTGGTATAGAATAGGCCTTTTCTTCATTCCAATAATTATCAGTGCAATATTCATAATTTTAGTCTGGCTGGGCCTGGAACAGAGTATGTTCGTAATTATTGGTCTGCTATTACTGAGCTATTTCATATCTCCATTTGGCCGGGAGGTGCTGATACCTGTCGCCATTATCTCGTTTATGGGGCTCCATGGGACAAGCCAGATGGTGCTGGACATTGCACTTGTGGTTATTATTGTAGTTTTTGTCGATGTCATGTGTTCTATCTTCTTGCTTTGGAATTTGGACTTATTAAAATACTTGCCAGTTTTTGGAAAATGGATTGAAGGCATCGAGAGATTTGGACACCAGAAACTGAAGAATAGTAGAAAAAAACAGCAGAATATTTTTTTGGCAATCACTGGCTATGTCGCACTTCCGTTCCAGGGTTCCGGCGGCATAATGTCCACTATAATCGGCATGCTCACAGGCATGACAAAACAAAGGGTCTGGTTGGCAGTCTGGATAGGCTCATTCATTGGCTCTCTGACAATGGCTATTCTATCGTTTTCAATGGGTCAGGTTATGATTGATATTTTCGGATCAACCGCATGGTATTTTCTGGGGCTGTTCCTTCTGGTTAGTATTGTGATTTATATAATTCTCAGGTACCGGAATAATCGCCTCAATAGTCCGAACAAAGAATAAATTTTCACGAAATCACCGTCAGGCATGTTCAGTAAGGTCTTCTTTGTTGG
>JAGLQM010000105.1 GCA_023136815.1 Thermoplasmata archaeon | reverse complement strand
ATTTTCTATTTATTTTATATTATTCTGTTTGTGATGAGTTATTTTGACTTTAATTTATTGCACAATGTGTCAAAAAATAGGTTTTAACGCAAATTTGACATTTAAGTTGCATTTACATTTGTCAAACTTGCGTCGGATCTTGGCGTTGGGGAGCCCTCACTCGACCGTAACGCTCTTGGCTAAGTTACGAGGCTTATCAATCTCACATCCCCGAACATTTGCCACATGGTATGCCAGTAACTGCATGACAACAGATACAAGAACCGGCGTGAATAGTGGTGGGACTTTTGGAATGAAAATCACATGGTCTGCGTATTTAGGTAATTCCGTGTCTCCCTCTGTGCCAATACCGATTACGGTTGCGCCTCTGGCACTTACCTCTCCGATATTTCCCAACATCTTTTCATAGGTCTGGTCTTTCACGGCAATTGCAATGACCGGCGTGTCTTCAGTAACAAGGGCCAGTGGCCCGTGCTTCAGCTCTCCACCGGGATATCCTTCCGCATGAATATAGGAAATCTCTTTCATCTTGAGTGCACCTTCCAGTGCTACCGGAAAGTTCATATTTCGTCCAAGAAAGAACATGCTCTTTGAATCTGAAATTCCCCGGGAGATCTCGATTATTTGCTCGGAATTATCAAGCACGGTTCTCACATGCTTGGGCAGCTTTCTTAGCTGATTGGAAAGATGCCTGGCCTCGTCAATTCCAAGGGTTTTCTTGGCAACACCGACCTTGATGGCCAGTGTCAGCAAGGCGATTAGCTGGGTTATGTAGGTTTTGGTTGCTGCAACTCCAACTTCCAGGCCAGCCCTGGTATAGAATATATTATCTGCCTCCCTGGTTAGGGTGCTTCCCACAATATTCACAATTCCAAGGGTGTTAAATCCTCTTTTTTGAGCCGTCCTGAGAGCGGCCAGTGTGTCACTTGTCTCACCGCTCTGGCTGATGCCAATAATCAGTGGGTTGGAGTTCGTTGCCGAAGAAAAACGGTATTCCGAGGCTATATCCACAGTTGTTGGAACATGAGCAAACTCTTCAAACATATATTTTCCAACATAGCCAGCATGATAAGATGTTCCGCAGGCGATGATTTTTATTGTATCTGGCCGGAGGTTTATTGAATAACCATTCTCGGCGTTAAGATTGGCACCGATAAAGGTGTCCATGATAACATCTGGCTGTTCAAATATCTCTTTCAGCATGAAATGCTCATAGCCGCTCTTTTCCGCGCCTTCCAGGTTCATCTCGACCTTCTGCCAATTTCGGGCGACTGGCTTTCCTTCGAAATTCATTATCTTGACTTCATCCCTGGTGAGCGTGACAATCTCTCCGTCCAGAAGGTAAATCATCCTGTCGGTGTACTCCAGAATCGCAGGAACATCTGATGCCAGAAAATTCTCCTTTTTACCGACGCCAACAACCAGGGGACTGATGTTCCTTACCCCGACAATTTTGCCATTTTCCTTGGCATGGATTGCCGCCAGAGCAAAGCTCCCTTCCAGCTTGGCCACGGTTTTCAGCATTGCGTCTTCAAGATTGCCATCATATAATTCTTCCAGAATATGAACAATCACTTCAGAGTCTGTTTCTGACTTGAATGTATGGCCTCGTTCGATAAGTTCTTCACGAAGTGCCATATTATTCTCTATTATACCATTGTGGACAAGTGCAAGTTCTTCATTGCAGTCAAGATGTGGATGCGAGTTGTTTTTTAGCGGAGGTCCATGGGTTGCCCATCTGGTATGGCCTATTCCATACTGGCCCTTCATTTCCGGAAGTATGCTCTCAAGATTTGCCATGCCTCCCTTGTCTTTAACAAGCTGGATACTACCATTTCCAACAACTATACCTGCAGAATCATAGCCCCTGTATTCGAGTCTTTTCAGGCCGGACAGGACCACGTCCCGTGCCTGGCGATTGCCTGAGTATCCGATAATTCCACACATACAGTATCACATTACCTTCGTTTTACTCTCAATATTTGAATCAATCTTTGAATGGTGGCCAACTTTACAGCCAGAACCGATTATCACGCCAGGTTTTGTTGAGACCTGACTCCCGATGACCGTCTTCTCGCCAACAAGTACGCCCAGCCGTTCGACTTTCTTGTATTCATCATCCAGATTGACATGGGCCTTTGCCTCGGTGGCACAAAACTGTGAGGCGATTTCTACACCTTCTCCGATAACAGAATGAGAAATATTTGAGCCAGAACCTAATTGCACATCATCCATAAGGACACTGTTCTCCAGTACCGTGAACGGCCCGATTCCAACATTATCACCTATGCTGGTTGATGGGTAAATACACACTGAAGGTCCAATTTCGCAGCCCTCACCGATGATAACTGGCCCCAGAATATAAGTGCCAGAACGAATAATCGTTCCCTCTCCGATGGTCACAGGACCTTTTATTGTCACACCTTTGTCAATACGGCCAGATGTTTTGGTTCCGCATTTTCTAAGTGCCACGGCATTCATCTCAAGTATGTCCCAGGGATAGACCACATCGCTCCAGACCTTGGAAGTTTTTACTGCTGTTACTTTGGTCTCGGGGATTATTGCCTGGATAACACTGGTAAGGTCGTATTTCCCTGACTTCATGACCTTGTCGATGATCTTGAAGATATCATCGCTGAATTTGTATATGCCAGTGCTTATGAGATTACTTATAATACGTTCCGGTTTCTCGACAATATTCTTCACATAGCCACCAGAGAGTTCCACCACACCGTATTTAGAGGGACTCTCGCTCTCGGTGATAACAATACGGTATTTTCCATTCTTGGCTATCAGATCACCTATCAAACTGGGGCTGATGATATTATCGCCTGGCAAAAGCAGGAAATCACCCTTAACCTTGCCCTTTACCATGGAGAGTGCATAGGCAGTACCAGCCTTTGCCACGCGCTTCTTCTGCTCCACATAATTTATCTTGACCCCAAGGCTTTTTCCATCCTGAAAATGAGTCATTATTCTCTCTTTCTTGTACCCCACAACAATCGTGATTTCTGTAATTCCATTTTTAGCCAGTGCCTGAATTGCAGATTCCAGAATCGGACGATTGGCTATGGGAATCATAGGTTTTGGTTCGGATGTTGTGAAAGGTCTGAGTCGAGTGCCTTCCCCTGCGGCTAAAATCACTGCCTTCAAGTAATCACCAATAGACCTGACAAAAGCATGTCTATAAAATGTTTGCGTTGACAATATTCATTAAAATTACTTCTTGATAACCTTTAATATATGGTATTTATTGGGGCTGACTAAGGACAGGTGTGTACAATGGCCGAGAAAAATATGAAGTCAATTGACGGAAATACGGCAGCAGCCCATGTGGGCTATGCCTTCAGCGATGTGGCAGCAATCTATCCAATTACTCCATCTAGTGTTATGGGAGAAGTTGCGGATACCTTGGCAGCCAATGGAAGAAAGAACCTGCACGGTCAGGTTATGAAGATTGTGGAAATGCAATCGGAGGGCGGCGCAGCAGGTGCAATTCACGGTATGTCAAGCGCAGGCGGTCTGGCTACATCTTTCACAGCCTCACA
>JAGLQM010000104.1 GCA_023136815.1 Thermoplasmata archaeon | reverse complement strand
TTCTATTTGAAGCACTCTCGGGCAACACAAACATAGACGAAAGATATTTTATCAACAAACATTGAAGAATAACAGTTACGATGGGGCGGGGCGTTAATTAATATATACGTGCGAGTTATATTGTATGTTAAGGTGAACAATGTTAGACATGGACATTATGCTCTTTGACTTCCTGCCCAAGATTATGCTGTCAATCTTTTGCGGCAGCCTCATTGGATTCGAGAGAGAACTCAAGGACAAACCGGCTGGTATTCGGACATACATGCTAATCAGTACTGGCGCAACAATGTTCACACTCATCGGTGTATATTATGCAGAGCAATACCAGGGCACGGCAGACCCACTGAGGGTTGCTGCCCAGATAGTCACTGGTGTTGGTTTCCTGGGTGCCGGAACAATCATGTATGCACGCGGTAAAATAAGCGGCCTAACAAGTGCAGCAGCCATCTGGCTTTCCGCGTCTATAGGAATGTCCATTGGTGTTGGCTTTCATATTTTCTCTGTTATCGTTGTTTTGCTGGCAGTAGTCACAATGGTGTTCCTGGGCAGAATCGAACGCACTCTTGGAAATAAAGGAAAGAAAAGGTACAAGTTCAGGGTGTCTGGACCTGCGGCGATTGTTGAACAATTCCAGGATATTATATACAAGTCACCCAGCAAATTCACAATCTTAGAGATGGATTCCATTGATAAGGAGGAAAGAATCGTTGTTGCAGGATACCTATCCCGAAGTGAAAAGCACAGCTTCCTGAAAGCCCTTAGGAAGATCAACTGTAATTACAAATTATACGATGATTAGAAGGTATCTTTTACTGCCTCACATAGCTGAACGTCTGGTCGATGCAAACCATACTTGAGTTGGATTAAGCTATTCATCCATATTTAAGGCCTGGTTTATGCCCAGCTAAACAGGTCACCACAACAATCAGATTATCGGTACAAGCTTGATGTTTGGCGTACCTTTATCCACATCATTGACAATACCATATATCATTGTCTTTGGCTTTATACCATAAATGCAAGGACATTTATCTATGCTAATGATTTTGAAGTATGTATCTGCCATGTTCATGATCTCCTGGGTTAGTCGCAATCCTGGCTTCAAAATTCCGATTCCCAGGTCCTTGGATATCTTAATCTTCGCCACTGCATCAAGCAAATGTTGAATGGCAACCTCGCCGCCTCTGAGATACTCCAGGGTGTCAAAACCGGTGAAGTCCATTATCGGCTTGTTCTCGGGGCCTCTCAGAAACTCCTGATTGCTATTCCATGTTCTCAGTGCTTCATCTGCATTCCTTGTACCCAGAGCCATTATGTAAGGAGCTGTGCTGCTGGTTGTAAAATAATCCGCTATGCGAATATGATTGGAGAATTGTTCCTCTGATATGAACTTCACAAGATCCTTCTTCATGGACTCTGCATGGTCTCCGCCAGTCAGGACCGCAAATATTCCTCTATCCTGAGCCATGAAGTTCAGTAGGATTGGCACAACTATTGAATGATATTCCTCATTGGATACATTCTCGTCAACCTCAATGACATTGTAGGAGCCAGCATCATAGCCGCCGCCAAGAAGAGCATCCAGACCAGTGATTCCTGTGCTGTACTGGCCGTCCACATCAGGCATGGCAGTCCAGGGGCGGATGTCTCCATCATACCTCTTGAATGGGTCAAAGCTGTTGAATCTGCCACCATTGAGCGTGATAAGGTATGACGGCTGAAGTATCTGGGTTCCTCTGAGCTTTTCCAAAAGAATCTTTCTGGTTCGCCTGCCGTCCCTGGATTTAAAATCCATCTTGACAACACCATCAACCAGATATTCCAGAGTCTTTCCCTCACTGTCCTCCAGAACGAACACAATATCCGAATTAGAACCTTCAACCAGATCTTTCTGTATGCAGGTGACCAATTCCTCATCATCAAGGCTGTATTTCTTGGTGATACCCTCAACACTGTCAATAATTATCATGGACTTATCGGGCAAGTTTCCTTCCACCTGATCATAGATTCTCTCCAGCTCAGGCATTCTGTTTCTTTCCAGAAGCACGGCCAGCCTTGTCCTGTCAACCTTTGATGGCGGTGCAAGCGGTTCGTCACTAACGCTTCTCAAGAACTCCCTGGCACTGTTGAGTTTCTCTATATTGTCAATATCAAGCGGTTCTTCATCGGTTTCGGAATGAAGGTGCTTGAGCAGTACCCTGCTGGCATCAATGACGCGGTTGCGCATTTCCTCCTTCTCAAGCCATGGGAACTGCCTGAACAATGCCAGATCTGAAACTCTGCTGGACAGGTAAAAGCTCTTCAGGGGGTCTGCAAGATCTTCAAGGAGTTGCAATGCAAGAGTGGTTTTTCCCGAACCCGCACGTCCCTTGATAAGCAGTGAACGGCCACCGGCCTTTCCAAAAAATGTTCTGATTTCGCTAGGTATCGATATATGATTAGAATTTGGTTTATTCATTCTGCATCACCCCTCTTATCGTGGTTTCAGCCTCTTTCGCCTTTTTGTCCAGGTCTGCCTTGTTCAGGGTCTTGCTCATGAGGACAAGTATTGCCTTGGCACCCAGACTCCTGGTGATAAGTGTTCCCTGTTCACCGGCCTCAATTGTAACTTTCCTGGGTTTTTCCCAGCCATAGCCAGTGTATATGACCTCCGAGGCCCCAAAAATAGTGGCTGAAAGGGTGGCAATGATTTCGGCAGATGTGCCATTTGGCAGATGCCAAGCTATTGGTGCACCACTCTTTGTAATAACTGCGGATATCTCAATTCCTTGCTCACTTGCAAGAGCATCCAGCTCTTTTGTCAAATTTGCCACGATAGACATAATACAATCCCCTTTATTCTTACTAGACATTAACTTTTCGTTATTTAAGAGTTATTATGGATTGCTGGCTTAATACTTGGCATTAAAATTCCGATTTTGATTAACTGTCAGAGCCTAGTTTATTATAAGATTTACTCGTACGCCCGACATGTTTTAATTGAATAATAAATTATTTATATGCATAGTATAGTTATGGATGCTATAATGCAGGCATGTGAATGCCCGCTACTTTGTTTAATATGGCAGGTGAATGGATGAGTTCCATTGTAAAAGAGGTATTAGCCCGTTCCGGTTCAGAGGTGTCCCAGCAGGATGCTCCGACCGATTACCGTGTGGGAGGACAAAACTCCCAGGACGAAGAATTAGAGCGCATACTGGCAGGTTTGAAGACCAATATCAAGATTGTCGGGTGCGGAGGTGGAGGAAGCAACACCGTTGACAGGCTTGTTGAGTCTGGCATACTAGGTGCTGAACTCTACGCACTCAATACAGATGCCCAGCATCTTCTTACAGTGCATGCGCCTCACAAGATCCTAATTGGCAGACGATCCACAAAGGGACTGGGTGCAGGTGCATTACCCCAGGTTGGAGAAGAGGCGGCCAGGGAAGCCGATGAAGAAATTAGGGCAGCATTGACTGGCGCAGATATAGTATTCGTTACCTGCGGTCTAGGCGGCGGAACAGGAACTGGCGCAGCACCATACGTGGCAAGCATTGCCAAGGAAATGG
>JAGLQM010000103.1 GCA_023136815.1 Thermoplasmata archaeon | reverse complement strand
AAACTTGCGGCGTACGGTATATGGCGGATTCCTCATTTACTGCCCTTCGCTTTCATCCAGACCTTAAAATGTCTGGCGTTCAGCTATGTGAGGCAGTAAATAAAACGTCAAAGTTGGGTGAGACGCAAGTTTGGAATATGAAATATCGATTAACTGACAAACTTGCGTATAATCTCTACACAGTTGTCATGTGAGATCAAACATTAAAACTACAATCTATTGCATTCCGTCACAGAGGCATAGTTTGATGTCGTACGGCAGTTGATTAATTATGCCAATCAATGCTGAAGCATGCCTTATTTGTATTGTCTACAATAGTTGCAGTACCATCTATTGTACTGTTGTATTAATCTCATTGGCTGGCCGCAGGTCGGGCAGAACTGAGCAGTAGCGGCTGGTGGCGGAACTCCATGATAGTGGTGATGGAACTGGACGTTTGACTGTATGGGCCCTCTTACTATAAGCCAGATGATAAGTGCGATCCAGCTGAAGAAGAAGAATAGGACGACCCATAGTGCACCACTGGAGCCTCTTCTTTTTGCATCATTGTATATCCAGAATAACATATATATCCAGAGTATGAAGAATATCAGATAGCAAAGACAGTATACTCCTGAAAAGGCAAATGGCAGTACTCCTAATGGGTCCACTTGTAAGAACATTTTTTACACTTCCTCTGAACCGGGATGGGCTTTTTGGTTAATAATTGTTGGTATTATAGTAATATATCTATTATTGATAACTTATATACGAACTTGCATGCCAGAAATAGGGTCTGCCCAAGTTTAGCAAGATATGTTCTTTAAGAATCTATTTCAGATATTACCCCTTCATAACACCCAGCGGTTTTAGTTTTGCCACCAAACTGGATATGCCAGCACCGTCCACAACCTTCACAACATCATCAATTCTCTTGTAGGCCTGTGGTGCTTCTTCGGTTAAAACCTCTTTACTGGCTGCCTTGACATATATTCCATCACGGCCCATCTGGTCCTTTATCTGGCCTGGAGAGAATTTCCTGGTTGCTGCCTTTCTGGACATGACCCTTCCAGCACCATGGCATGTTGAGCCGAAAGTCTCTTTCATTGCCATATCAGTTCCTGCAAGAACATAGCTGGATGTGCCCATATCTCCAGGGATAATAACCGGCTGTCCGTGGTCCTGATAATCTAATGGAACATCGATCTGGCCCGGGCCGAATGCCCTTGTTGCACCTTTCCTGTGCACGTATACTTTCTTCCGCTGACCGTCAACCTGATGTTCTTCAAGTTTGGCAATATTGTGGCACACATCATAAACAAGTTTCATGTCCATTTCCTCGGCATCTCTGTCCATTACCTCGCCGAAGGATTCGCGAACCCAGTGCAGAATTAGTTGGCGATTGTTCCAGGCAAAGTTTGCACCACAGGCCATAGCCTTGAAATAATCCTGAGATTCTTTGGACTGTGCCGGAGCACATGCTAATTGCCTGTCTGGCAAATCAATATTATACTTCTTCACGGCAGATTCCATATTTCTCAAATAATCCGAGGCAATCTGATGGCCAGCACCCCTTGAGCCCGTGTGGATCATTACCATTACCTGATCAATTTCATTTATGCCATAAGCTTTGGCCTTTTCCTGGTCAAATATCTCATCCACACGCTGGATCTCAAGAAAATGATTGCCTGCTCCCAGGCTTCCAAGCTGTGGCGCGCCACGCTGCTTTGCCTTCTGGCTGACAAAATCAGAATCTGCATTCTTCATTCTGCCGCCTTCTTCTGTGTGCACCAGGTCGGATTCCCAACCATAGCCATTTTCGACAGCCCATTCTGCACCCAGATTCAGAACATCTTCAATCTGATTGCCCTTGAGTCGGATTTTTCCCTTCGAGCCAAGGCCAGACGGCACATTCTCGAACATGGAATCAATCAGGTCACGAATTTTCGACAGAACATCATCATGAGTGAGATTTGTCTTTACCAGTCTCACGCCGCAATTAATATCAAAACCCACGCCGCCAGGTGAAAGCACACCTTCCTCAAAATCAGTGGCTGCAACACCGCCGATGGGAAAACCATAGCCCCAGTGTATGTCTGGCATAGCCATTGACTTGCCCAGAATCCCAGGAACGGTGGCAACATTGGCCACCTGCTCCGGTGCATCACCCTGTCTCACTTGCTCTATCATCTTCTCGTCGGCGAATATCAGGCCAGATGTGTTCATTCCTTTTTTGTAGGATTTGGGTATTTCATAACGATAATCGTCAATTTTATTCAGCGGGCCGGTCCAGTTTTTCATTTTTCCACCTTTCATTCCTATTGAAAATACACTTATTTAAGCCTATTGCCAGTTCATATTTTATAGCCTTCCAGCAATGCCCTTTCAATGAAGGCCGAGAGCATAAACATGCTGTCAAATGCAGCAATTTTTTCTTCGCTACTGTTGATTTCCCTGATAGCGGAGGATTTTGGAGCCAGTCCATCTGAAATTGGCTTGATAGTAGCAGCCTACAGCATAGCCAACTTCGCCTCATCATATATTTTTGGAAGGCTCTCTGATATTCACGGCAGGCGATTTTTCCTTATATCGGGTTTGGCAATATCCGCCATTGCTTGCACAACCCAGTATTTTGCTTATGACACCTTCACCTTGCTAATAGCCAGGATATTTACCGGCTTTGCTTCAGGAATATTTCCTGCGGCATTGCTAGCCTATGCATATGAGTCGAAACATCGCATGAATAAATTTCTTGCCTGGGGCTCCGGCGGCTGGGGATTTGGAACCGTCATTGGCGGAGTTGTGGCAACCGTGTTCACAATGCACACACCATTCCTTTTCAGTGCAGTACTCATGGTGCTTGCTGTGCCAATTGCTCTTCGAATGCCATTCACCAAGGATGTAAATATGTCTGTGCCGCTTTTCCCTGTAAAGATAATTAAGCGCAATATTTCGGTTTATGCGCCAGTGCTTGTACGGCATACTGGTGCATGTGCAATCTGGGTAATGTATCCAATTTTCATCCGCGGTCTTGATGGTTCTGGAACTGCACTGTTATTCTGGATAGGGGTAGTTTACGGTATAAATTCCTTCACGCAATTTATTGTCATTAGCCGATTGAAACGAAAAAGCAGCGTGCTGATACCATTGGGACTGGCTCTTAGTATTGGGACATTCATATCATTCACATTCTGCGATAGTATCTGGCTTCTCATGCCAACCCAGGTGGTCCTGGCTGCGGCATGGGCTCTGATTTATGTGGGTTCTATCAAGTTCATAATGGCGCATAATGAGGAACGGGCAACAGCAGCTGGCTTTCTTAATTCTGTACTTCAGATGTCTGCAATTTTAGGTTCCATAATTGGCGGCCTCATAATTGACTGGACCGGAAGCTTGCTGGCTCCAATGTGGCTGGCCGCGGGAATGACATTAGTCTCGCTGATAATGTACTATGGTTTGATAAGATATCAGGGGCTGGGTAAGAAGAGATTGGTATCTGCCTAGAACGATATGGCCTTGCCCTTAAATTACATTGATGAAAATACTGGCTAACTTTTACTGTTCAGTGAGGCACAGATTTGACAAAGACAATGGGT
>JAGLQM010000102.1 GCA_023136815.1 Thermoplasmata archaeon | reverse complement strand
AATCAGATAGAACTTCAGGCAATAGCGGCACTGGAGCATCTGGCTGATGTGATGCTCTATGTTTTTGATCCCTCTGAATCCTGTGGTTATACTCTCAAAACCCAGAAAAATTTGCTTGAAGAACTGAAATTAAGATTTACCGAAATTCCTTTTATAATTGTCTCAAACAAATCAGATCTGAAAAGTTCGAATCTTGGATTGCAGGTATCGGCCAAAGAGAATATCGGAATCACTGCCCTTCTTGAGGAGATAAAAAGCACAATTGAGAGCATATCATAATGTCTCTTTTGCTCATTTATTTTGATATATGTTAATATTTGAATTTAAAATTTCTTAATATCTCATAAATTATATAGTTTATATTTTGGTGAGTTTAGTATTAAAGGGAAATATTGACTGGTATGAATATAGCTATAGAAATACAAGTATAGAAATACTAATTTTAATATATCATGACTAGGATAGAAAGTATTATATATGAAACGTAAAATATAACGGGACGGTGAAAAGTAAGTGAGTGCAAAAACATCACTAACCAAAAAAGATGAGCAAATCATCGACCATCTTGTCGCAGCCAGTATTCCTAAGAATATGGCCAAAACCTTGACGGTTCTCAGCGATGGTGAAGAAACAATATCCGTGAGGATAGAGGGAATCACCGCACTGAGGCAGCCAGAGGTTTCCATAGTCATGCAGGATCTGAGGGTGCGCAGGTGGGTTAAGAAGCGCGACCTTAAGAAGGAAGGCAAGGGGAGGCCGGTACACGCCTACAAGTTGGCGATGCCGTTCAAAAAGATTGTAGACTCTGTTGAGAAGGACGAACGAAAAAAGATTAAAGATATCGAGGCAAATATTACAGCCTTGAAAAAACTCGTAAAGTAAAGTGTAAAAAATTACTTGAGTATTTTTAATCCGTCGGTTGTTCCCAATATGGCCAGGTTAGCCAGGTCAAGGAACAAACCGTTCTCCACCACCCCTGGAATATTGTTCAGTCTGGACTCTAATTCCTCTGGCTCAGCGATAGCATCGAATTTACAATCTAGGATATAATTTCCATTGTCTGAGACAAAGGTCTTTCCATCTCTTTCTCGGAGTATGGCCTCAATGCATAATTCTTCAAGTTTTGGCTTTACAGCTGCCAATGCAAAGGGTAAAATTTCCACTGGCAAAGCAGATTTTGTGCCCAGCATCTTCACTTCTTTTGAGCCGTCGGCAATGATAATTTCACGTTTTGACACCATAGCTACAACTTTCTCCCGGAGAAGCGCGCCGCCCATGCCCTTTATTAGATTCAGATTGTGGTCAACCTCATCTGCGCCATCGATTGTTAAATCTATCTCCGGATAATCTTCCAGGGTACCCAGCATGATGCCCTGCTCTGTTGCCAATTTCTCTGTGGCGATTGATGTTGGAATGCCTATTATGTTTAATTCGCCGGACTGCACAAGCTCTCCAAGTTTAATAATAGTGTAATAAACAGTTGAGCCAGTTCCCAATCCCACAATCATTCCGTCTTCCACGTATTCAGCAGCTTTTTCGCCAGCCAGTTTTTTCATCTCTTCTGCATTGGACATGTTATCGAACCTGTATAGCCCAGGTGGTAAAAATGATTTTGCTCACTTAATAATCAAAACAGCAGTTTCGGCATTCTTGGCAACCTTCTCTGCAACGCTTCCCAGTGAGAATCTTCCAATCTTGCTTATGCCCTTGGAGCCAATGAGAATAAGGCTGCATTCCAGTTCCCTGGCATAGTGAATAATCTCATCGGCAATATCTCCTTCTCGAATAACTGCAATACCCTGCTTTTCTCTGGCTATGATTATCTCAATTGCCTTGTTCACAAGATTCCAGGCCTTCGCCTTGTTGATCTCCGGTTCCACATCCTTGAACTCGTCAAGGATTGCATCTGGAATTACATAGAGTACAATGATCTTATCTTCTTCACCAGACATGGAAATGGCTTTATCTAATGCCTTCCGTGAGTGTTCTGAACCGTCATATGCAAGAAGAATCATTCCCATATTATCACCATATCAAAACAAAATTAGAACGGTTGCTGCCTGGGCCATCACTCCCATACCAATTGCAAAGCTCAGAGATAACATTGTCACCACTATTACCGATGGTAAATAATCGTTTCATTCTACTGAATCACCTCTCTCGCAAATTTATACGTGTCCATTTAATGAGAGTTATTCTCTTTAAAGTATTGGAAGCTTATAACATTTTTCGAGATATCACCTATTTTCTTTGACATTTTACATATAGCCTATTTCTGACAGTTCGAATGTAAAATGTAATCAAAAATAGGTCTTTCCAGGTTTGTCAAACATGGGACATAACCCCAGAACACTCCACAAAGTACATGTTGGCTGTATTTTATTAGGAAACGTTTAATATCGCCATTTGTTTTCATGTCGTGAGGGTACTAGGATGGAATTCTCGCTCAACAAGGAACAAGAGATGATCAGGAAGACTGCCAGGGAGTTCGCAGAGAACGAGATAGGTCCCATTGCTGCAGAGATTGACGAGACAACAGAGTTTCCCAATGATACAGTAAATAAATTAGGCGAACTCGGATTCATGGGCATGACCGTGCCAAAGGAATATGGCGGCGCAGGTATGGACGATGTGAGCTATGCCATTGCTGTGGAAGAGATTTCCAGGGTATGTGCATCGCATGGTGTCACAATGTCAGTGAATAACTCATTGGTTTGCTGGCCCTTGCTGAAATATGGAACTGAAGAACAGAAGCAGAAATATCTTGTTCCTCTGGCAAATGGCAAAAAACTGGGCTGCTTCGGACTCACAGAACCAAATGCAGGAACCGATGCAGGCTCCCAAAATACAATTGCCAGGAAAGATGGCGAGAAGTACATAATAAATGGCTCAAAAGTTTTCATCACCAATGCCAGCCAATCCCAGGTCGCAATAATATTTGCCATGACCGATAAATCTAAAGGCACACGTGGGATATCAACATTTGTTGTTGACACAGATACACCAGGCTTCTCCATCGGAACAATAGAACAAAAGATGGGCATCCGCGGCTCGGTGCAGGCTGAACTGGTTTTCGAAAACATGGAAGTTCCTCAGGAAAACCTCATTGGAAAGGAAGGTCGAGGATTCGGAATTGCAATGGCCACCCTTGACGGCGGCAGGATAGGAATCGCCTCCCAGGCCCTGGGAATCGCCCAGGCCGCATATGAAGAAAGTGTGAAGTATGCCAAGGAGAGAGAACAATTTGGAAAATCAATAGCCAAATTCCAGGCAATACAGTGGTTCATAGCAGACATGGCAACCGAGATTGATGCCGCAAGACTTCTGGTTTACAAAGCCGCATTCGACAAATGGCAGGGTAAATCATACACGGTTTCAGCGGCAATGGCGAAGTTTTTCGCATCTGACATTGCTATGAATGCCACAAGAAATGCAATCCAGATTCATGGCGGATATGGATTTACGAAAGAATATCCGGTGGAGCGATTCTATCGTGATGCAAAGATAACTGAGATTTATGAAGGAACCACCGAGGTTCAGAAGATGGTTATCGCTGGAAATTTATTAAAATAGAGGGATTAAAATGAACATAATAGTATGTGTAAAG
>JAGLQM010000101.1 GCA_023136815.1 Thermoplasmata archaeon | reverse complement strand
TGATTGGTGAGGTAAGAGGTTCAGAAGCCTATGTGGTTTTCCAGGCTATGGCCACAGGAAAGAGTGCTTACACCACTTTCCACGCAGAAAACGTCCAAGCTATGGTTCATAGAATGGAACAGCCGCCAATTGAGGTTCCAAGAGCCTTATTAGGTGCTCTAAACCTTGTTCTCATGCAGGCTCAGGTGAAAGTGGGTACGCAAATGACAAGGCGCGTAAAGTCCCTTACAGAGGTTGTGGGAATTGATCCAGACTCAAACGAGCTAATTACAAATGCTGTTTATGTATGGAACCCGGCAGATGACACATTCAATTACAGCGGTCACAGTTATATTTACGAGCAGATAGCCATAACAAAGGGCTGGAGCCAGAGAGAAATGATGCGCGAGGTAAAAAAGCGAACAAGATTGCTCATGTATCTCAAAGCTCAAAATGTTAGCTACAAAAATGTTGCCAGGTATGTTTCAGGTTATTACAGAGATTCGGATAAGGTAATGAAAGAAGTAGATGATGCTGAGAATGCTGCTGAATAATTCTAATTAATGAAAAATTAAATAGTTGGGGCTAGAATAATCTAACCCCATTATTCTGTTCTACTGATCCTTTTTCTGAATTGGTCTTTTGACAATCCGTTTCACAGGTTTCTTAACCACTCTCTTCACCGATGCTGTACCTTCTCCTCCTGATGGAGGTGGGGATGCAGGTGGTTCGCCGCCTGATGGCTTCTCAAAGTTATAATTGCAGATTGGACAGGTATTCTCATGGGTAGCAACTTCCATACTACAGCTTGGACAACTCTTCTTTTCACCGGCAGAATCAACAGGTGCTGGAGCAGGGGTCCCTTCTGGAGTTTCAGCGGTCTTCTTCTCCTCAGGCATCTTTCCCTCTGGCTTCCGGGGCACAGACTTGTTAGAGTTTGATTTTTCATCTGCCTCCATGACTGTTCCGCATTTGTGACATATCTTTGCAGTCACACTGTTTTCAGTTCCACAGTTATGACAAGGTTTGGAGCCCATGCGTTTCATCTCTTCCTCTTCCTGCAACCACTGGTCGAAGGTGATGAAGCTTGGCTGAGCGGCCCACCAGGCCTGGAACTCCGTCTCGGTGAATTCTGCTCCAAGCTCATCCTTTGCCTCCTGCTTGAACTTCCTGACAATATCATCATACTGGCGCTTCATCTTTGCCTCATAATCATCAAGGTCCTCTGTGCCGACCGTGAATTCTGTTCCACAGTCCGGACAGTTCTTGACATCTATTGGCACCCATGAGCCGCAGACACTGCACTTGGCAACCTCATCCTCAAACTCGACACCACACTTCGGACACTTTTTGGCACCTTCGGGTATGAATGCACCACACTCACCGCACTGGACGGTCTTGCCCAATCCAACGAAGTAGAGGTAGGCAGTTATTGCTCCGATTACTGCAATCACAGCCAGTATGATACCTATAACAATCCACAAGAAACTAGTACTCTGATTGGTGATTTCAAACCATGCGGTATCTGCACGAACATTTGTTCCATCGACAGTAATAGTATAATTTCCTACGTTCTCCGGAGCACTCAAATTCACATTGAAGTTGCCGCCAAATCCTGACTGAGTGGATATTGTCTGTCCATCACTTAATGTAATAGTGATTGAGATTCCACTTATTCCTATATTGGTATTGTCTGCCCTGACAATTCTGCCAGATATAATTATGGATTCGGTCTCTCCCACTACCCAGTCATTTCCTGGATAAGAAGGTAGAACAATCACAGCGACAAGGTCCGGCAATATAACAGTCACATCAGCCAGTGTAGCATTATTGTTTAATTCATTGTATTCCTCAATATCGCCCTGAATAAAGTAATTTGAGCCAAGGTAGGTGACATAATCTGTTTTGTTATAGTCCAGATCAACCACAACGAACAGATCATAATCTCCTTCTGTTAATGCCGCACAGGTGATGGTGTAATTCGCTGTTGCTCCTCCGGTTAATGTGTCAATGGTCATGTTGCCGAGTCTTCCCAGAGATGTGTCTGAATTATTTTGTTCTAGCCGAGCAACTGTTGTATTGAGATAGTCTGACTCGCTCCTGTATATTTCCAGGTTGAATGATGAGGAAGTTTCCCCATTATTTGTCAAGGTAACATTTACAGGGAAAGTCTCACTGTCTGTGATATCGGTCATACCATTGGCCAGTCCCACGCTATCAATTTCCAGATCGGGTCTATTATCATTAACTGTCAATATCTGGGTGGCAATATTGCTTGTAAGGTCGATTCCAGCGGTTCCAGTAGCCCGGGCACTAAGTGTGTGTACTTCTGAAAGTCCGGCTGCTGTTGCCTCCCAGGTAATCATAAGGTACGCATCATTGCCATTTATAATTGAAGAAACAATGGATGAGGTTCCAAGGCTGACTCCGCCGTCCCAGAACTCTACACGGACATTGCTGACATGAAGTTCTCCACGGTTCCATACTCTTGCTCTGAGTGTCACCATAGTCCTGAAATCGCAGGAGATTGTTGGAACTCCACCGCCGAGATTGTATCCCACAATGTCTGTACCAGCAATAATGTCCAGAACCTCTATGTCAAGAGTGGCATTGCCCCATATTCTCAGGTATCTGGGTGACAGAGGTGAAACACTGTTATTATTGTTATTCTCATTAACCTCGGGAATGGTATTTGCCTCGTCAATAACGACATAAATGTAGTATGAGCCGTTTGTATCATAGCTAATACCAGTTAAGGTTGCGACAACTGGGGTTGTTGGATTTGGCACAATATTTGCTATTGTTACACTACCAAGTAATCCATTGACATCATCATAGAACGAAACCACAACATCAGTTGCATTATCATCTCCAATATTGTAAACATTTGCCATAATGTTGAAATCCGTGTCAACAAGCGAGTAAGTCTCGGAGAATGAAACATCCGTGTAATATAGAATAGCCAGGTCTGGCTGTGCTGTGACATTGATGAACCTTGATTCATAATTATTTGCTTCTCCATCAGGCATCTGTTCTGGTATGCGGTTCATGGGGTCAACTGTAACTGTTATATTGTGCTGGCCAAGAGTATCTGCGTTGGCCCATTCATATTCGAATGAAATATTGAATGTTTCGCCGGGTGCCAGTGTGTCAATTGTTTTGAAGTAGATGATTGTTGATTTTCCATTGAACGTATCATTGAACCATACATCAATGTTATTGGCAGTTGCATCACCAATATTGTTGATAATAGTACCAATGTTCACCAAATCTCCGCGGCCAACAGAATTGTTCACTAGAGGCCAGATATTGACAGGCGGGTCCAGGTCAGGAAGCACATTATCAAGTACAATTGACCCACTTATCTCAATGTAATCAGTGGTATCATCTCCATAGGTGGCATCCCTTATGCCAAAGCTCGGGAATACTGCCAGGCCAAGTCCGGTGGTCTCGTCATGGACGGTCAGATACTCTGTATTCAACAAGTAACCATTATAATGGGATAGTGTAACAACATCCAGTGTAGAGTTAAAGTAATCGCTCAATACAACATCGATATAATGTCCGTCAGCTCCGGTCTGGCCAGCCGTATCATAATCAACGGCCGTTGAATCCTGATTTGTCACCGTGACATTCACATTCTCCAG
>JAGLQM010000100.1 GCA_023136815.1 Thermoplasmata archaeon | reverse complement strand
TGTGGAAAACAGGTTTCTGTATCTGCTCCGATTCTTGACGGAACAACAACCGAGGGTCACAGAGTTCAGTCAACATATGGCACAGAGGTTACCACACGTGGTTCATCATTCACAATCAGACGTTATAAAGAGAAACCTTTCACTCCGGTGGAGCTTGTGACATACGGAACAGCCTCTGCACAAATGGTTGCATATGCCTGGATACTTGTGGAGCATGGCCAGTCAATGATCATTGCCGGAGGTACTGCAAGCGGTAAAACAGCAACTCTGAATGCTTTAGCTCTGTTCATCAAGCCAGGTGCCAAGGTAATTACCATGGAGGACACCAGAGAAATCAATCTGCCCCATGAGAACTGGATTCCAGGTACCACCAGAACCGGAACCGGAGCCAGAGATGCAGATGGAAAGGCCGAGGGTGAGATAGATATGTTCGAGCTTGTAAGGGCAGCTCTCAGACAGAGGCCAGAGTATATCATTGTAGGAGAGGTCAGAGGTGCTGAAACAGCAACTATGTTCCAGGCAATGGCAACAGGTCACACCACATATTCCACCATGCATGCAGATTCTGTCAAATCAATGGTCAACAGGCTTGAAAATCCGCCAATTAGCACTCCAAGAATTCTGCTGACAGCACTCAATTTCGTTATCATCCAGAAGCATGAAAGAGTAGGTGACAGCATTGTAAGGCGCATAACACAGGTTGTGGAGCTTGTTGGTTTCGAGCCAGAGACAAATGAGCTAATTACCAATACAGTCTATGAGTGGGACCAGCGCAATGACTCATTCATCTACAAAGGGCACAGTTTCATTCTGGACCAGCTCATGGAGATCAAGAACATGACACATGAGGAAATGAATGCAGAAATGAGGCGCCGAGAGGACATAATCAATTACATGATTGAGAAAGGAATCAATGATTTCAAGGAAATATCCCGTATTGTTGTTTCATATTACAAGGAACCAATGGAGACCATTCAGAATATACGAGATGAGATGGGCTGGGTGGATCCGGCTACACTTATTGGAGAAGAAGGAGGGAGTTTAGGCATTGGCACATGAAACACAAGATATGTTCCAGCAGCTGGAAACCAAAGACCGCCATCTTAAAACCAAGACTTCCAGAGAAGAAAGAGAGCATGGTCCACATTTAATCAGACTTCCCAAGGGCGCAGTTCCTGAATATATCAAATTAACATCATTCCAGGAACTCAGCTGGAGAGTCATGGGCAACTATGTGAAAAATAAGTATGAAGAAGACCAAGACCTGGAAGAAAATCTTCTCAAGGCCCACATGAAAATAAGGCCGGAAGAATACATAGCATTCATTTACATGACTGCGATTATTCTGGGCATACTTGGAGTTATAGCTGGAATAGTTCTGGGCATTGTATTCATTTTCCTTATGGACAATTTGGTTATGGGCATTACGCTGGCCATTGCACTACCTATTGGTTTACCACTCATGGCAATGACTCTTTTGAAAGGTTCTCCACATAGCAAGGCAAAATCCAGAGGCAGGGATATTGACAAGAGAATATCTTCTTCAATGAGTTTCATATCTGCAATGGCATCCGCAAATGTGCCTGTTGATACTATTTTCAAGGAACTATCAAGGCAGCCAGTATATGGTGAGATCCAGAAAGAAGCAGAGTGGATTACAAGGGACACTGAACTTCTGGGTATCGATATTCTCACTGCAATCAAGCGAGGTTCAATGCGTTCCCCATCACAGAAGTTTCAGGATTTCCTTCAGGGAGTGGTTACAACCTCCAGGTCTGGCGGCCAGTTAAAACCATATTTCTTAATCAAGGCAGAGGAATATGAGAAAGAGAATAAACTTGCGCTCAAACAGACCATGGAAACTCTTTCCATGATGGGAGAATCCTATGTGACAGTGGTGGTGGCGTTCCCACTTTTCCTTGTGGTAATATTAGCGATTATGGCGATTATCGGCGGTAATGCTGACAATACACTTATGATTCTGTACCTGGTTGTGGGTCTAATGATTCCACTTTCCCAGTTCGGTTTCATATTCGTGGTGTGGAATATAAGTCAGGAATGATAACATGGCAATGACAAAGGACGAAATGAAAAAGGTCGTAATGGCCAAAAATCGCGATTATACTAGACTTATCCTTGTCATAAGCGCATCAATATTTGCATTGTTCATGATTTTCGCCCTAATGAATTATACGGAACAGGTTGACTGGTCAATGAAATCACTCCCCCACTTTGATATTAATGAGGATGGTGTGATTGATGAACGGGACCCATATGGTGAGGATACCAATGAGGACGGAATCATCGATTCAAGAGATGTCTTCGATGGCTATGATAGTGATGATGATGGAATTCCTGATCAAGGTCAAACCCCATTGCAGCGGTTTCTAAATTTCCTTTTCATAGGCCTTGGCTTCATGCTTGGTCCATATGCATTTTATGTCTCCAAGAAACAGGCAGATATCGAGGCCATTGAAAAGAGACTTCCTGATTTCCTGAGAGATGTTGCAGAGGCCGGAAGGTTCGGTATGACTCTGGCAGATGCAATTGTGGTTGCATCATCTGGCAGATATGGTAGTCTTACTCCGGAAATCAAGAAAATGGCTGCCCAGATAGAATGGGGTGTGCCGGCAGGGGAGACGCTCAGGCTATTTGCAGAAAGAATTGACACGCCTCTTGTCAACAGAGTGGTTACCATTGTGGTTAAGGCCAGTGATGCAGGTGGAAGCGTTGCTGATGTTCTTACCATGGTTGCCCACGATACAAAGGAGGAACAACTTTCACAGGCAGAGCGTGAGATTCAGATGAGCACATATCTGGCAGTTATTTACATTTCATTTTTCGTGTTTTTGGTAACCATCATTATTCTCAATCTAACGTTCCTTCCAAAGATTAGGATTGCTGGAACAAATGTTGCCCTGGCAGCAGAGGAAGCCGGAATAGCCGGTGGTGTTGGTGGTGCGTCCCTTGATGTGAGTTCCATTCCTATGATACAGATAGCTTTCTTCCTGGCATCTATGGTGCACGCTGTCGGTGATGGTATAATGGCTGGAGTTCTTCAAAATGGTAGTATAGCGAATGGTATGAAGCATAGTGTGATATTGCTGGTTTTGGGCTTCTTGATATTGACATTAGTTTGAGGTGGATGAAAAATGGCAGATGCGGTTACAGATGAACAGGCAGTCATTGAAGAAGATGGCGATGCAATACTCGAGGTTGACCTCAAAAAGAAGGGCCCGGGGTTCATGGATAACCTGAAAAAATCATACATGAACAAGCTCAAAGGCAAGAAGCAGATAAAAATAGCTGCTCCAAAGGGTTCCCAGGATGAACAGAAGTCAATACTGGAAGGGGTCACCACCATACCAAAAATAGTTGAGAAGCATATTCAGGAAATAGAGATTGATACAGTTATTGACGGTTATTCCTATATCAGAATCAAATATGACAATATTGCTAATGACTATATGTATGAGGTCATAGAGCCCAAGCTCACTGAGGAAGAGGAGGACATTCTGGAGGTGCTGAAGGATACCATGGTTGACTCTCTGGAATACCTTGAGAATGCAACCGAAGAAGAGAAGGAAGAGTACCTCAGAAAGGGAGCAGACAGTCTCCTGAGCGAGATAGGTGTACTGCTCAATCCCATATCCAAGGAAAGGGTCATGTACTATATCCTGAGGGACTTCATGAGATATGGTGCAATAGATGTTACCATGATAGATGTCCAGGTGGAGGATTTGTCCTGTGATGGTATGA
>JAGLQM010000010.1 GCA_023136815.1 Thermoplasmata archaeon | reverse complement strand
GTGTCAAAAATAGGATACAGATGAGGCTCAGCCTCATCTTAACGTGAATCGATTCACGCGGAACCTGGCGTTTCTAGATTGACAGAATAGTTGCCAGTTATTTTATGTCCTATTTTCGACCATAACTTACATGCATAGTGTCAAAATTTGTGATATGAAACTATAATTAATTGTCAAACTTGCGTTGCAATATGCATCTCATGAAATAGAGTATAATTTAAAATATTTAATTTCATGATTCAGACATGGGCATACCATATTTTCGAATAATATGCCTATCATATAGTGTCAGAATTAGGATTTAACCATGTAGAGAGTTCTGGTCTGTAAAAATTCTTTCAGGCCAGCCTCTCCAAGCTCCCTGCCCATTCCACTTTGTTTCCAGCCGCCGAATGGGGCCCTGTGCTCAACCAGCATGTGGGCATTCACCCAAACCGTTCCACACTCCAGTTTTTTTGCAAGTTTTTTGCCGATTTCAATATCCTCGGTCCAGATGGAGCCGCCAAGGCCGTAAACAGTGTTATTTGCCCGGGTAATTGCATCATCAATGTCCGAATAGGTGAGTATCGGTATGGCAGGGCCAAATTGTTCTTCTCTCACAATTCGGAAGGAGTCATCGAGGTCAGTCAAAACAGTTGGTTGGAAGAAATAGCCATTTCCCAGAATTTTGTTTCCACCGGCAACAATGGTTGCTCCCAGGTTCCTGGCATCCTCAACCAGCTCATAAACTTTCAGCAACTGCTTTTCATTATTAATAGGACCCATCTGAACACCTGGCTCAAGGCCATTACCGATTTTCATGGCTTCGGTCTTTTCCTTGAATCGACGAATAAGCTCCGGTGCAATACTCTCATGAACATAAATTCGCTTGATTGCCACACATATCTGGCCAATATTGAAAAAGCATCCCCAGAAGATGCTTTCAAATCTTTTGTCCAGATCGCAGTCAGGTAAGATTATTGCTGCGTCATTACCGCTCATTTCCAATGTAATCTTAGGTAAGTTTTCACTGGCACTTTTCAGTATGTTTTTGCCAGTATTTTGGGAACCGGTGAATGATATCCTGGCTATGCCTGGGTGTCTAGTTAGATAAACTCCTTCCTGGTCGCCTCCGGGAAGTGGCTGGACAACATTATCTGGCAGGAAGTCACTGATTATCTCTATGCATTTAATTACTGCCAAAGGTGCAAACTGGGACGGCTTCACAATTGCCGTATTTCCGGCAAGAAGGCAGGGGGCCAGCTTCCAGCCAAGCAGACCGACAGGATAATTCCACGGAAGAATCAGCGCGCAAACACCGTATGGCTCCTGGTCAACGATAATTTGGGTAGTTTCATTGTCCTGAATAATCTCCGGTTTAATGGGCATTCCAGCATACAGTCGGAAAACACTGGTTATTGCACCAATCTCCCTGTTTGATTCATGAAACGGCTTGCCCTGTTCGGATGTTAAAAGCTTTGCTAGTTCATCCTTCCTGGCCTCAATGGCATCCGCTGCCTTTGAAAGAATTTCCTGGCGTTGGCTTAAAGAAAAAGCTTTCCATTTGATGAAAGCTTTTTTTGAATTATTGATCATTAAATCTATTTCAGAAATTTCTGGTACTGGAAACGTTTCGATGACTTCCAGTGATGCTGGATTTTTTACAACTATCTTTGGCATGCAGGTTCCCTTATTTTTTCCACAAAACCACGGTGTTTCCCCGAACATCTATGAGATTGGCATTGCATCGTTCTGCAAGCTCGCTGGCAATTATCTTGGTTTCCTCTCTCTTTGTTCCAAGCAGCTTGATCTTCACAGCGTCTCTTCTCTTTATCTGGTCTTTAATCTCATCAATAAGGGACTGGGTAACACCGGACTTGCCCATCCTGATTGTTGCTTCCAGATTTACTGCTACTTTCTTCTTTTCCTTCAGGGTCTTGTCCATGTTATTTTCCTCCATCATTCAGTAATAGGTATCTCTCGAACAATTATCTTTGTTATCGTTATCTATTGTTCTCGTTTCACACCTATTGGGAGTCTGTAATACGAACCGCATTTAAGACATTGCCTTGTGATTCTTCCACCAGTCATACGAAATGTGCTATTCCTTGATGGCACCAGATAGGTAAGGCATTTCCTGCAGAATATGAGGTTAAATCCTCTGGGCATCCTCACCTGATACCGCATGCCAATCTTCCTGGCCAGGAATGTATACCTGTCAGCAAGTTCCATTTCTCCGGCTAATGCTTGCTCTTCTGCCATGGCCAGTAATATCTTAATTCGCTCCTTGGCTATGCGCTGGCGCATTTCCTTTTTTTTTCCAAATCTTCTGGCTTTCTTGCGGCTCATTGGTCAGGGAAAAGTCTCTGACATTAATAAATATTACTTCAACAGACTCGAATAAATATTCAGTAGCTTTTTCTCTTGAGCCAGCCAATTATATTGATTCTCAAAGGCCAGCTTTCCGGCCTTTGCACATTTGGAATATAATTCATTATCTGCCAGCAATCTTGAAATAGCAACAAGAGCGGTTTTGCCATCATAATCAGCCGTAAGACCAGAACCAGTGTTTTCCACAACCTGGCCAGCATAGGTGCCTTTGGTTACCACAATAGGCCGTCCGGCACTCATGGATTCAAAAAGCTTGTTTGGAGCACCCAATCTATTATTTTTCAAAGCAGGATCATAAGTTGCCAGAAGAACATGGGACATCTCATTGTATGCTGGGACTTTGTCTGGCTGTACCCTACCCAAGAATATCAACCGGCCATTGCTGGAATCAGCCAATTTTTTAATTTCAGGTTCCAGGGAGCCATATCCACCATAAATCAGAACAAAATCGTCCTGGCTGGCTGTATGAGCCTTGGCAAGTTCAAGAAGCTGCCTATTGGGTTCCAGCACGCCAATGTAAATGGCTGTTTTCTTGTCTTTCAGGTCCAACTTTTTCTCCAGAACATCAACATCCAATTCATTAACTGGCACCTCTCGGCGACAGTTCATAATCACATGGGTGTTCCTTGCTCCGAAATCCCTGAATATTTCCTCCAATTTTTCATTGACAGTTATCAGTACATCAGGTTTTTTCACCAATCTTTTTTCATAGGATTTGATAAGTCCAATCATGAAGCCAGATAGTCTTTCTCCAGCCATCTCATGATATATTTCATGGCTATCGTATATTAGTGGTATTTTGCGCTTTTTGGCTTCCTTTATGGCTGGAGCCAGTGTATCCAAATCATGGGTATGGATTATGTCGATTTCCATGGCAGACATTTCTTGCCTGGCTTCCTTCCAGAACTTGCGTATTGTTTTTAAAAATAATTTAGTATTTTCAAAGCTTGACTTTGGCCCAAGACGAATTAACTGTATGCCGTCGATTGTTTCTTGTTTTGTATGCTTCTGCTCCCTGTCCCAGCACAATATAGTGACCTTGTAGCCTGCACTGACCAAGGCCTTGGCCTCCCTATGGACCCTGGGGTCTGGCCTGAATGGATTTGATAGAAGCATTACAATATGAGCCATGGTTCGCCAATTATCAAAGTGCTTATTAATGTTATTGGACATTGCACTCGCATGTTCATCATCCTCACAGGAACACCCGGAACCGGCAAAACTACAGTAGCAAAGACACTGGCCAGCCGGGGATATGATACAGTTACCGTGGAAGAACTGGCAAGGGAACATAATTGCCTTGAGGAAGTTGATGGGGAGCTGGAAGTTGATGTGGACAAGTTGGCTAAAGCAGTATCTCAGCCAGAAAAAGACACAATTCTTGAAGGCCATCTTGCCCATTTTATGCCTGGGCGTATGAACATTATTCTGAGATGCCATCCAGAAACAATCCGCAAACGGCTTGAAGAAAGGGGATATGATTCCGAAAAGGTCCAGGAAAATGTGGAAGCAGAAGCCATAGACCTCATACTTTCAGAGTCCACCCAAAAATGTCTGTTTGTTTTTGAAATTGATGCCACCGAGCTTTCGCCTGAGAATATCGTAGATTCAATAGAAAGAATTATGAATGGGGAAATAGATGATTACTCACCCGGAAAGGTGGATTGGAGCATGGCGGTGATGGAATGGTACTAGACGAACACAGAAGCAAGGCAGATGTAGTTCTTGAGCCAATAGCCAGGAAGTTCATTAATGTTAATCCAGACCATATTTCTGCTGTTGCAATTTTTCTGGCATTTGTTGCTGGCGTTCTATTCTACTTTTCAAGCCAATGGGCATGGCTGCTTCTTGTGGCTTCAATAGTTATTCTTATCAGCTCATTTCTGGATGCGCTGGATGGCAAGGTTGCAAAGCTTGCTGGCAAGGCAAATTTGCGCGGAGATTTTTTAGACCATGTTCTTGATAGATATGCAGATGTTTTCCTCATAGTGGGAATCATGGTATCCGGCTACTGCCACTGGTTCCTTGGATTGCTTGGACTCACAGGCGTACTAATGACCAGCTACTTGGGCACGCAAACTCAGGCAGTTGGCATCAAGAGAAATTATGGTGGAATTCTTGGCCGGGCAGATAGACTGGTCATGCTGATTTTTGTGCCAATAATCATGTGGATGCTCATTGCCTTCTGGAACATAACCGATTTATTCACAGTACCATATCTGGATGTGCCTCTGACACTGTTTGACCTGATGTTCATATGGTTCGCATTCGCAGGGCATTTTACAGCAATCCAGCGCGGAAGAAGTGCCTGGAAAATTTTGACTGAGAAGTATGGCGGACGCTAATTCTCAATTTGCATTGTTCTGTTTTACCAATTGAGGGTTGCTAACTAGCGGATTCTAATTGGACAGGTATATAAAATAGTGTATCAAGCGGTTTTATTGCGTCTTGGTTGAACGTGCTTAAACTACCTTGAATTCTTCCCATTCTAACATCACCTTTGGATTCTCTATTGGCTCCCAGATAGCTAAGTCTATCAAATCGCCCCAGTTTCCTATATCTTTCCCAATCCCACTAACAGCAGCGGGTGTTTTACCATTCAGATAGCTATGCTCCATGAAAAAATTGTAGTGAGTAACAAAACCATCAAGAACAATCCTTGCGCTTTCTGGCTTCTTCAAATCCCTCATGACCTTGGTTCTTTGTTTAAGCGTTCCATGAAAACGCTCAATCAAGTTGGTATTGGTCTTAGAGCCAAAACCTTCCGAAGTAAGATGGTCAACATGCCTTGCTTTTAGATTTGAGTAAAATACTTTATTGAACGCCCCTGGATATATCCCTAACTTATCTGTAAGAATCTTCTTTGGTCTGGTTTGAGTTCGGAGCTTCGCCATGTGAAAGAATTTCTTAGCGTCCTTCTGTGTTCTTGTTCTTGATAAGTGGGATGCAATCAAGAATCGTGTATCGGTATCTATGATGTCCCAGAACCAGTATTTCTTACCCCATATGTCAATAACAGTTTCATCTGCAATCCAAGTATCTGAAAGCTTAGGTTGCAATCGAAGGCCATATTCATTTGACATCTTAGAGTATTTGACAATCCATCTCCATATTGTAGATTTTGAAATGTCAACATCTTTCATATCTTCAAAAGTCTGGTTGATATTTCGATATGACATTCCGTTGTAATAGTAATTCAATGCGTTGATAATATATTCTCTTGGATATTTCATACGTGGATAGGTATCAATCTCTGAAAACTTCCTGCCGCAAGTCTTACAGATGTAATACTGGTTATCCTTGTATTTACCATACTTGCTAATGTCAGTTCCTGCACAAAACCGACACTGAATGCTTGATTCCTCGGTGACTATTCTGGTAAATTCAGCCATTTTTCCTCTCTATCACTAAATCGCTCTATGCTTATTGGTTCCTTATCTTTGAAACATGATTCAAGAAAACGATTTCCACATTTTATTGTGAAATCTTCTTTTTTTGTTTTTGATGTGCCATATTTTGTTTTAAACTGTATACAGACAATTACTCTAAATGTGTGATACATAAGGTCGCCTACATTCATTAATGGCAATGTAAAACCAATATTTCCTGCTCCTTTTGGAAGGACATCCTCTTTTGTTTGACCGCTTCTTCCGGGTTTTAAATCCTTATCATTTATTAGTCTCTCATCTGTTGCGCTTTCTCCCTTATAAAACGATAGATTGCCTTTGTAGGGTTTTAATTTAAAATCGGTAGGATTCTCTATTTTGATTAAAAAAGTAATTTTCTTATGGTCTCTATTCCACATATTTTCAATTGAAACATTTATTGTATTTGGTATTTTTTCAAGAATTTCTTTCTTTAATCTTCTATATTCTTTTTTCTCATTTTCTTTTGCCTTTTTTTCCCTATCTTCTCTATAAGCAAGGCATATTAAAATAAGACCGATTATAACAATAATAATTTTAATCCAATCAGCGATTGTAGGCATATTAATACCCCCCCACATTAAAAAATCCTCTATAAGGGGCATAATAGTTACCGCTGCACCCAAAATGTATTTCCAATTCATATACTAGCATTAACTAATTCCCATAAAAGTCTTTCCACCAAGACGAAACGTAACCGTATCAAGCAATACTTTCGGATAACCCCTGATTTTATCCTTATATATCACGAAAACATATGGATATTTTACCCAAGCGGGGAAGCATAAAACCATAAATACGTCAAATGAGCATGCTCAAAAACGCATAATTACCAATGCCTGTTTTACATTATAATGCAGAGTGCTGACACCACCATGACAGAAATATATGAGGGAGAAAAATGATGCCTAAAATTAAAAAAATAACTACCATTTTGTGTGCCTGTATGTTGATATCTACTATCTTAGCAGTATTTGCAGTTCCTTATGCTAGTGCTAAGTATCTAGAAGATCCATTTACAGATGATGAAGGCAACGACCACAGTGTGTGGATAGAAGTTAATGAATCATATAAACAGGTTTATTACTCAAATAATGTTAGTGGTAACGATATTGATATAGGGGAAAAGATAACAGATTCATCTGTAGATAAAACAGATCCACAGATATACATTGACAGCACTTCTGGTTTTGGTTATATCTTGTGGTATAACGAATCAGGACAGGAGTTCTGTTATTGCGGAACCAATGATATTTTGAATAAAACTCCAGAGAATATCACCTGGGGGGGAATAAGGTATGTGGACATTAATGATAGTATCAATGCCACTACATTAAACATGGTTGCACAAAATTACACCTTGAATGTTACATGGCAAAATTCAACTGGCCCAAATTATATGATTATTTATCCAGATATTGATGGAGATGAGATAAGTGATATTGATGATGTTGGGCATATTTGGTCGATAATTTTATGTGGAAATGAAAAACAATCAAATAGATATCATACGGAAGCTTCGGGAAATGAAGCAGCTCGTCAAATGTATAATACTTTGCTTAATCACACATATTCATTAGCCTCTAATAAAATAACAACATACCAAAAAAATGATATATATCTAATGTCAGGGTATTACAATGATGATGATGTTGATAAGAATGGGATTGATACTGATGATGTAGATATTCTATCTACAAAATCCAATCTGAATGATGCCTTGACTAATGAATCAATGAATACTTCCTGGCTTTTAAATCAAACAGGTGATGGTTATAGAGCCGATTCTGATGATATTATTTTTATCTATCTTATGTCTCATGGAGAAAAGGACTCAACTAGTACGGAGTCAATTTTCTATTGTAATTACCCTAATGCTTCATCTAAACTTAAATCTTCTGAGCTTAATTATTGGTTGAATGATATGGAAGAAAAAACAAATGTTAAAACTACTTGTGTCTTAATTGAAGCTTGTGAATCTGGAGGATTTATTGGAAACTTAACCTATGGTGGAATCTCACAATCAAATAATACTAATACTTCCCGGATTGTTATTACGTCAACACATAGAGATGCCTATGCTAGTGCTGCTTTTTTGGATTTAGGGGAAGATGATTATGGTATTGGAGATTATAATATATCTTTTAATCCACCATTTTCGACGTCATTTATTAATGCTATAGATGCGGGAAAATCAATCAAAGATGCTTTCATTCAAGCAGAGTTATTTTCAGAAGGAAATAATAATTATATTACGTTTCGTGGATTGACATATAACCATGAATATGATTACCCATTCGATTCATACAATCCATTATTACCTTCTAATCCTAAATTGGATGACAATGGTGATGGTTCTGGAAGTGATGGTAATGAGTTAAGCGAGTCAACAGGTGAAGATGGGGCCATTGTAAATTCCTTGTTTTTAACGATTCCCGAACGTTACAATCCTGATGAAGATGCAGAAGACGATTCTGATTTTATCTCTTATGATGAAGTAGAAACGTTATTAAATAACATGGCGCTAAGGCATCCTTATATCTGTAACTTAACATCAATTGGCAATAGTGAAAACGGAAAAGATATTTGGGCATTAAAAATTTCTGACAATCCTGAAATTGACCAAAATGAAATGGAAATATTAATTGTAGCCGCTATCCATGGTGATGAAAAAATGGGTACGGAGTTTTGTATTGCCTACATTCAACATCTTATTGACAATTACTTTGTGAATGATACTATTACGAAATATATTGATTCGAAAGAGATTTTCATTATTCCAATACTAAACCCAGATGGTTATGTTTCTAATGATAGAGAGAATGCCAATAATGAGGATTTGAACCGTAATTTCTGGTATCCTGGCCGTAATCTTACAACAGATCCATGTTTTACTGAAAATGAAACACAAGCATTTAAGTCTTTTATTGACAGTCATAATCTCTCTCTTTCAATGACTTTACATGGGGACATAAATGGAACCTATGATTGGTCAGATGGAAAAAATGTTCAGGGTGCGGTATTATATCCATACCATTATGTGGATGATTATCCAGGTGCAGATGAAGACGTTTATAATCAAACGGCAACAAATCTTACTGAAATATTGGGAGTCTTTAACGGCACAGGCAATAGTTTTGATGTTTTGAACTATAGTGCTCCAGGCAACACCGATGATTGGCTATATATAAATCATTCATGTATTGCTATATCTACAGAAATAGAGAATGCAACCCTTTCCGCGTTCAACTGGCAATGGGAAAAATATCTGAATGCATTTTATTACCTTAATAACATATCAACTATCACAATTGTGTCACCACTAAATGAAGAGATACTCAAAGGGTCTTTTGTTATCAACTGGACAGTCAGTGATGATACACTTATAACAAGAGATAATTATACTACAATAATTGAGTATGGCGAGGGGGCTTATCAACCTTACCCATTTTATCTTAACTGGCACCAAATAACAGAAGTGAATAATCCTAGCATAACAACTTATTCCTGGAACACATCAGAACTGGATGATGGTTCCTATGTACTTAAACTCACTACTAAAGATACCTCTAATAATATGAACCTGTCTGTTGATTTCAAGTTAATCACTATTTCAAATGGGGAATGGATATCAACTTCTTCAAAATCGAAAGATAGACATGTCAGCATAGTGTATGAAGGCAAAAACCTTCTTTCTCCTTCTGGTCAAGATGTAAAAAATGCATCTGTATTGTTAGATGATAGAGATCATTATTGGCAATGTTTGACAAGCGTAGGTTATTATGACCAGACAACTGGAAACATTTCATGGCGCACTGTCCTAGCAAATGGCGCCCAAACAGGAGATGATTTTGACCTTGAAACTGGCACTGCTTATTGGTTCAACTTCACAGATATGGTAAGAGAGCATTTTGATATTCATTTCGAAGGTCCTGAGATTGAAGAATCCATACCTCTATATCTTAAAGCCAATCAGGCAAATTATGTTGGGTTTCCATATCCTGCAAATGAATATAGTGCTTATGGCTTATTAGATCAAATCCCAAATTGTACACAGATAAGAAAATGGAGTGCCTCTGAACAAAACTGGTTCACCGCTGCTAAAGATCCAATATTTGGTAATACTGGCACTAACTTTTCTATTGAACTTGGTGAAGGATATATGGTCTTTGTTGATGAAGATGTAGTATGGCCCTCTTCTGAGTCACCCTCTACAATTTGGGCCAACAAATCTGGTGATGATGTAAGACTCGAATGGAGTGATGGAAATGGGATTTTTGAGATATATGTCTCTAGCAGCCTTAATGGTACTGGGTTTAATTTCTCTTCTCCAGAAGCAATAACATCTGGCATATATTGGAATAATAGATATTGGATACATGAGGACGTCCTTGGAGATGGAAACAATTATTCTTATGTGGTAAGAGCAAAAGGAAATTCTACAAAATCAAACATTGCTTGGAAATTTGCCAAAGAAATCTATACAATACCAGCTGGTAATGTTACCTGGGTTTCGCTGCCGTATTATTATGATATAGGTACTCTCAGTGAACTAGCTGAGGATATAGGAAACAGCATCGCTTGGAACGTAACTGTGCATAATACGACCAATCAAGAATACAAGTATGTGGTGTATAATTCTACATCCTCATTATGGGAAGGTGACACAAGTTATGAAATCATTCCAGGAGATGCAGTAAAAATCTATTGTGACACAAATGGAACATGGGACATTGTTGGGGCCCATAATGTGAATCTTGAAATATCCATTTCAGAGCCAGGAAATCCTGATGCTAACTGGATATCACTACCCTTCCATCATAACTATGATACCCTCGGTGAACTCGGGCCATCGATCGGTAATTCAATAACTGGCCAAATTAGGGCATGGAGTGCGGCAGACCAGACCTATTATACAATCGGATACGATGACTTGTTTGGTTGGTTTGGTGACACAACATATAGTTTAAGCGAAGGCGATGCAATATTGGTATTCTGCAATGCTGCTGCTGATTGGCAACCAGATGCAAATAACCCCTAGAATTATTGCCTCTAAGTAATGCAGGTCCACTGGGCCTGCACTCTTTTCTATTTTATTCTTTAGCTAAAGAGGCCATTACACCAAGCATTTCACATTCACCAACCCTTCCGTAACCCCATGCTGCAATCTGCAAAGTGCCACACACAACAATGATATGTAACACAATAGAACATGCATTTCAGCCTTCTCTATGCCCCTCTTATCAAAGAACTTCTCAATATGCATCTGTTGTTTGATGTGCCCATGAAACGCCTCTATTCCTGCTCTCTTGTTGTATTCTGCCTTTGTTCCATCGTAATTGTTTTCCCATTCCTTCATGTGCTTGTTTCTGTAATATGAGCCGACAACCTCATACTTATGATACCACATAAGGAATGAAAGCATGTAATCCAATCCTGCTTCTGGCTTAAATCCATCTTCTTTCCAGAGCATGTTGTAATGCTTCTTTACTCCTTTTTCGGTTCCTTCTTCCCTCAGCTTAGCACAGCCAATCAGATTGACAGCACACAGACGATAGTAGTGCCTGCGATGGATGCGAAAGTGGCCAAAGTGGATTGGATGCCGGGTACAGACGGCAACCATACGATTTATGTAAACGTAGAGAGTGGAGAGGATAATAAGACCGTAGCGGCATGTACCAACATTACCATTGGCGGCAACATTCAGCCAGTTCTTGTCATGACCACCGGAGATATGAACATTTACAGGTTCGAGCCGGGCGAAGAAAGAATAATTTCGGTGGATGTGACGTGTTATCAGACAACCGTCAATAATGTTCATCTCGTTTGCCTGGACAATCAGAACCTGACAGTGGATACGACCATCACACCACCAAGAACAATGACAGATGGGGAAACTATCGTTTTCTATCTAAGAATTGAAGCACCGCAGCAGGAGGCAGGGGCCTCAACTGAATATGATATTCTCCTTCAGGCAATTGGGGATGAAGCATACAGCAATGCTGAAGAACTTGATATAATCATAACAGACAGCGCCCTGTCATTCCTTGGGTTGATTATATACGGTTCCGCAATAGCAGCGGTTGGTTTCGGTGCAGCAGGTGTAGCAATTGCCAGGAATGAGTCGTGGAAATATTGGCTATTTTCTGTAGGACTGGCACCATTATATGTCAAATTGAAGAAAGGTAAAGTGCTGGATCATTTCGTCAGAGGTCAGATATTCGGACATATACAGACAAATCCCGGCTCTCACTATAATGAAATCAAAGATGTGTTAGGCGTGGCAAATGGCGTACTGGCTCATCATCTGAGAACGTTGGAAAGAGAGGTGTTCATCAAATCAAAAAAAGAAGGAAAGCTCAAACGATTCTACCCTGCAGATATGGACATTGAAATTGATAAACATGGCATCCAACTCAGCGAA
>JAGLQM010000001.1 GCA_023136815.1 Thermoplasmata archaeon | reverse complement strand
ACAAATAGCGGAACCGCGGTTCCATCGCAGGATACATCCTCAATATACTTGTCATTCATCAGTGAGTCAATATGGCCATATCCAACAAAGTCACGGATTATGTAATAATGAATTTTCTTGATTGCTATAGGTTCAAGGCGCATTTCACGGCTTTTAATAAAGCTGTCAACACTCTTTTTCAGGTATTCGCTCTTATCTTTAATTTCCATCTTGTCCAGTTCATATTCCAGGGTTCTTTGAAGGGAATCCTTGATAAGAAGCAGAGTTTCTCTTTCTTTATCGCTGAGTTCTGGTTCGTGAATTTGATAAATGAATTCTGATTCTATATTATCGTAGATTATTCGGCAGTAGCTGTATGGTTCTGTTATTGCATAAATTTCCTTTTCCTCAATATGTGGTTCGGTGATTTCAGGAATCGGACATAATGGAGAACCTTTGCCTTCCTCCCATTTTTTCTGAAGCTCTATTTCGCCTCTGGGAACCTTGACCTTCATGGTCTTGGATTTGCTTTTGAGCATTTTCTTCATCATTGACTCCTTTATTCCCATTCAGCTCACCTCAATTTGCCCCCATCTCTGTAGTGGTTACCTCTAGATATGCCTCTGTAAGAGAGAATCTGGACACTATTAATGGGTTAATTCTTACGCTCACTTGATAGAATGAATCAATAAGGTCGGTTTCCACTAATGTTGACACTATGGTATAATTTGCTGTTCCTGCAGCAAGTTGAGCCGGGGTTCCATATTCCATACCTGCATGGGTGAGAGTCTGATTGAACGATGAGTTCCAGGCTCCCTCATACCATGTGGTGTGATTTATATAGAGATATGGATGAGTTCCATTGGTAAGATTCGTGAATGTGGTTGTTGATGCTGCCTTGAGAGTTGTCTGAATTCCCCTGGTGCCATATCCGACGTATGAACTATCGTCGCCCCTTATATCCAGCTGAGTATATGATATCTGATAGAATGCCCCTGAGGGATTAACTCTAAACTGTGGGCTCGCCTTCATGTACTCGCCGTCTGGCTGCTTTAGTATGATTGCACCATTCTCATATGCCAATTCCTGTTTTACATAGTACCTGTTAGGCGCATACATGCTTATGGTGCCGCCAGTATTTGATTCATAATCAGTAGTTGAATTGAAATTAACCACAGAAGTAGGCGCACCGAAGCTGAAATTTACATAATCATAACTGGAGGAACGATGAATAGATAGGTAGCCAGGCGTTGGAGCTGCAAACATTGGGATGCCATTGGCACCAAGTTTTATTGGTGAGAAAATCTGAACCTGGGAACTGCCCAGGATCAGACCTGCCTGTACCTGGATATCCACAGATTGTTTGAGGTTGGCAAACTGACTGTAAACAGTGTTCATGTGGGTTGCCTCGTTCTCCTCCATCCAGACAGGAACATATTGACTTGTAAACATTGAAAGAAATGCTAGAAATACCATTAATGCCATTATGGTGCCTACTGTGGAAGCCACGCCCTCGTCGTTCCAGTTAGGGTGACGTCTGATGTTCATCTTGCTGCCTCCTTCATGGTCAAACATAGCTGTCCTCCTACTCCTGATTGAAAAATAGTTCTTCAACATCCTCTCGCTACAATTAATAGAAACAATATATATATATCTGTCGCTGCCATGTAAATTATCATCTTATACGATAAATCCCATAATCACAAATATGGGCTATTGGGCATTCATGGCATCTCGGATTAATTGGCCGGCAGATGCTCTGGCCATGCCGTACCAGTAGCCGATTTATGTCATGCCAGTGTTCCTTTGGTATAAGGAACACAAGTGCCTCTTCTGTATCATCTGGCTCTGATGTTTTTACCAAGCCGAGCAGGTTACAAATTCGGTGAACATGGGTATCCACAGCAATTGCCGGTAATCCGAAACCATATGCAAGAACGCAACTGGCTGTTTTGCGGCCAACACCGGGCAGCGACACCAGCTTATCCATGGTGTCAGGAACATTTGAACCGTATTTTTCATGAATTATCTTGGAGGTCTGGATGATTTTTTCAGCTTTCTGTTTGTAAAAACCAGCAGGCCGAATTAAGTCGTAAATATTTTCGGATTTTGCAGCAGCCAGTTTCTTTGGCGAATCATATTTGGCAAACAATTGCTCCGTGGCTATGTGTGTGTTCTCATCCTTTGTGCGCTGCGAAAGAATTGTGGATACCAAAACCCTAAAGGGATTTTGAGAGCCAGGAGGTGGTGGTCCATTGGTCACTGGATCCCGGCCAGGATATGCTCCAATGCCATAAATATCAGCCAATCTGTCCATAATCTCATCAATTCGTCTGTGGTTCAAATGCTCAAGGGCCTCGGATGCCGTGAAGATTGAGCCAGTAATCAATATTATGTCACTTTTTTTGGCTGCCTTCATGGTCTTGTCTATTGCTTCTGGCAGTTTCTGAATTATTTCAACCTTACTGGAAAAATGGCTGGCCAATTCCTTTGCATTCATTTTTCGATTATAATCTGGTTGAGTGACAATAACCTTGCTGGCCAAAGGTTCCAGGGCATTAACAACCGGCTTGACTTCTTTATCCTCCAACATTCCCAATATCAGAATCGGCCTGATCTTTTGCTGCTTGAGAAAGGCAGCCAGTGCCTCTGCACCCCCGGGATTATGGGTCGAGTCCAGAATCACTGTCGGATTTCTTCGGATAACCTGAAGCCGACCAGGCCATTCAGTACCGGCCAGTCCTTTTTCAATTATCTCTTTTTTAATGCCTATGATCTCAGCAGCAAGAGCTGCTGTTGCAGCATTTGCAGCCTGATGCTGACCAGATAGTTTTATTTGTGCTTCAAGTTGGTTTTCTAACATTTTCAAGTTCAAGGTTGAGCCAAATAGGCCAGAATCCAATATATCAAGCTCCACAAGGTCATGAAGTCTGTACAATTTGGACTTCATTTTCTTGCACTGGCTGGCCATGACAGTCAATGCTTCCTTGTTTTCTGTCGAAGTGATTGTTGGAATACATTTTTTGATTATGCCAGCCTTCTCTTCTGCTATTTCTGCAATGGTTTCACCAAGATGCTGGCTGTGTTCCTTGGAAATGCTGGTTATGACTGCAAGCTCAGGATTAATTACATTTGTAGAGTCCAATCTTCCGCCCATCCCAACTTCCACCACAGCAATATCAATTCTGCGCCTGGCAAAATAATGGAATGCCATGCAGGTTGTGACTTCAAAAAATGTGCACTGGATGTCTTTTTTTCGCAGCTTTTCGATGTGAGGCCGGATATACCGAATTAACTTGACAACCTCTGTCCTGGTCATTGGTATTCCATTGACGGTTATGCGCTCTCCGAATTGGCTCAGATGTGGCGATGTATATGAGCCTACTTTTTTTCCAGATTTCTTCAAAATACTAGTCAAAAATGCGCAAACAGAACCCTTGCCATTTGAACCTGCAACATGAATTGATTTAAATTTCTCATGTGGATTACCCAGTTCCTCAAGCAAAGCCAGCGTATTGGAAAGACCCAGCTTCATTCCGAAGAATTGTAAATCATAAAGCCAGTTTATTGCCTCATCATATTCGGACTGGCCTATCATGAAAAACCTCAATGCTTCAGGCAGCGCATTCCTGTGAAAATCATGGCAATGTCATATTCATTTGCAGCATCAATTACTTCCTGGTCTCGTATTGAACCACCTGGATGAATTATTGCTGTTACTCCGGCCTTACCAGCAACGTCCACACCGTCCCTGAAGGGGAAGAATGCATCCGATGCCATGACAGAGCCAGTAGCATTTTCTCCTGCCTTTTTTGTAGCTATCTCCACGGAACCGACGCGACTCATCTGGCCTGCTCCAACCCCCACTGTTGCCTTGTTTTTGACCAGCACTATTGCATTTGATGTGACATGTTTTACAACCTTCCAGCCGAATAGCATGTCAGCCATTTCTTTCTCTGTTGGCTGGCGTTCTGTAACTGTTTTCAGAGTTGAAACATCAAGCTGGCTCAGGTCCCTTGATTGGACAAGAATGCCGCCAGTTACGCGTTTAACATCAATATTGGGCATCTTCACGCCAGAAAGGCTGCCAGTCTCCAGAAGCATTACCTTTTTCTTGTCAAGTATGGGCATTGCGTCTGGGTGGAATGATGGAGCGATAATTGAGTCTAAAAATATCTTGCGCATTGCTGTTGCTGTATCGACATCCAGCTCCCTGTTCAGAGCCACAATTCCGCCATAGGCTGAAAGGGAATCTGCACCAAGGGCCATTTTAAATGCTTTGGATATAGAATCAGCACTGGCTATTCCACTTGGGTTCATGTGCTTGACTATTGCTGCCGTCGGTTCATCAAAATCCTTCACCATCTCGATTGTGGCGTCTATATCAAGAATATTATTGAATGAAAGTTCCTTTCCCTTCAATTTCTCTGAATTGGCTATGCACGGCTCCTTCAGGAAAATGTCCCGGTAAAAAGCAGCTTTTTGATAAGGATTTTCGCCATATCGCAGGTCTTGAACCTTCCTGAACGGAAGAATATACCTTTCAGGATATTCAATATCAATGTCCAGTGTCTGCTTTAGCTGGTTGGAGATTATGGCATCGTATTCCGCAGTTCTGGTAAATGCCGTCCAGGCCAGCCGTTTTCTGATTTTAAGAGGCAGTTCGCCATGTTCACGAAGCGCGGAAAGTACACATTCATACTGTGCTGGCTCGATTATTATTGCTACATTTTCAAAATTCTTGGCTGCTGCACGGATAAGGGTTGGTCCGCCAATGTCGATGTTTTCTATTAATTCGGAATCGCTGGTATCTGCATTTTCAGCTACCTTTTCGAATGGATACAGATTCACAATAACAATCTGGAACCTGTCAATACCTTTGGCCTTTAATTCCTCTTCCTGATCCGCCCGGGCCAGAATACCGCCGTGGATATTGGGATGAAGCGTTTTCACCCTGCCATCCAGTATTTCAGGAAATCCAGTAACATCGGAAACACGCTGTACTGGTATTTCTGCTTCATGAATTTCTTTGAATGTTCCACCAGTGGAAACAATTTCATAGCCCATGCTGGCCAATTCCTTTACGAATTCCACCAGTCCAGTCTTATCCGAAACGCTTACAAGAGCCCTTTTCAAATCTTCGCCTCCCATTGAGTCCTAACTTTGATGGTTACGTTCGATTATTGGTCAAAGTTTGGAGTTTCGCAGATTTGATGCGATTAATTGTGACGTTAATGTCAAATTTGCGATAGAGTACCAGACTGACATGGCAATATGTATCATAAACTTTGGGAATCTCTTTTGTGGCAAAAATGAGTAATAATATCAATTAAAATTATTTTTATAAAGACTATACTTATATATTAAAAACTACATTATAGGTAATGGTGGATACACAATGTCAGATTTCGGAAAACAAGGATTAACTGGCATATTTATTTTTCTTGGTTCTGTGGGGGTATTGGGAAACATAAGAAAAAGAAGTGTTACAAAATTAATTTCAGAAGGCAATGAACATTATCGAAAAGGAAGGTTGGCTGATGCTGTCCGAGCTTATAATCTGGCTATAAAAATGGACTCGGATAACTCTATTGCCTGGAATAACAAAGGGCTGATATTGGCAGTTGCAGGAAACTTCAAAGAGGCACTTAAATGCCATATCAAAGCATTTGAACTGGACCCTAATCATGTTGATGCCATCTCAAATATCGGAATGGCACATACTAAACTGGACAATGCTGAAGAGGCAATTGAATGGTATGATAAAGCCATCAAGATAGATCCAAAGCACGAGACTACGTGGAACAATAAAGGAAATTTGCTGTCAAAGCTTAAACGATATGAAGAAGCAATGAAATGCTATGACCAAGCTATCGAGATAAATCCAAACTATCTGGCAGCCATGAACAATAAATCGGTTGAATTAATTCATCTCAAGCACTATGATGAAGCTTTGACTCTACTCAACAAGGTTCTGAAAGGCCGTCCATTATTTTCGGAAGGTTGGTACGTGAAAGGAAAAGCATACATAGGCATGGGCCAGTTTGATAAAGCAATCGTCTGCCTGGAACGGTCCCATCGGCTTAATCCAGACTTTCATCAAGCAAAGAAAGCTCTGGATGTGATGAGGAAAAAGCTTGTTGAGGCACCCGGGAAGAAAGTTGAGTCAACTCATAAACATACCAGGACTGAAAGGGAACAAAAGAAACTGGAAAAGAGCATCGAAAAAGAGATTCTCAAACTGCGTTCAGAAGTTGAGATAATTGGTGACGAATTCAAAAGGCCAGATGAACACCTAGTTAAAGAAGAGAAAATAGTTCTGGAATATCTTGCTGACGACGAGAAATCAAAAACCGCCCTGAAGAATGAAATTGGTAATAAACTGAGCATGCCGGCCGTCCTGCGTGGGCTTGAAGGTCTGGAAAAGAAAGGGCTTATAACATCGAGCCAGGCCGGAAGGGGAACCTTTTATGCCAAGACCGAGGCACTGGGAAGCATCGAGGAAGAAATAATTGAAGAACCTGAGGAATTTGATGTATCCGATAATACCCGTAATGATTTCCACGGCCTTGTGACCCGGGGAAGGCGGCATATTGACCAGGAGAGATACAAGGACGCATCCAGCGCACTGAAGAAAGCCCTTCAAATCAATCCATATGACGACATGGCAATATGCCTCATGGCCCAGGTTCAGTATGAAATGGGAGACCGCGACCGGGCAATAAACACAATTTCGAAGATTTTGAGCCAAAAGCCAGATTTCATTCCCGCATGGTTCATACTTGCCAATTCCAGTCTCAAACATGGCCAATACCAGGATGCTACAGAGTGTTATGGGAAAATTCTGGAATTACAACCAGATAATTCTGAGGCAAGGAAAGGGTTTGATAAGGCACAGAAGAAACTCTGATTTACCACAATCGTTTTTTTTACACCGCAAATTTGACATTTAAGCCACATTTACATTTGTCAAATCTGCGCATATCTATTTTTGATTCAGGCTTCCTACGAAAAATGTCAAAAATAGGTCAGAATACGAGCCAGTAGTTCCCAAAAACTTATATATTCAAGACTCCCATATAGCTCTGGCTCCTATCTGGCTCTTTTGGCCAGTAGGTTTCAAAAAAAGTTAGTTGGAGTAATCGAGGATGTTTCCAACAAGAACAGTTGGAGATGTCCGAGAGACACCTATATGGAGTAATAGGAGGAAAAAATATGGTAATGAAAATAATAACTGTGGAAAAAGCAATCGATATTGCCAAGGAGAAGGGTCTGAAGCCTGGTCGTGTCAAGGGCACAAAGGGAGTTCAATTTACGAAGGGAAAGAACCCACGTCTCGAGATTATTGACTGGGATGAGTTCAAGACGACCCTTGGAAAGAGAAAGCTCCAGGTCTACGAGAGTGGCGGCTGGATGAAGATAATGAAGAAGTGATGGTAAGTCCATCACTTTTTTTATATTTATTTAAAAATCAAATATCTCTTTTTCATTTGTTTCTTGTTTTTTCGATCTGTCCTCTCCAAAGGTAGAGTTGCATCTCATACATGTGAGCTTGCCTTCTGCATAAATTGCACCGGTATTGCCGCAGTTTGGACAAACAAAACCTTTTGGTTCCGGCTGGACCCTGGGTGGCGGAGGAATATTAGATGGCGGCGGGCCAGGTTGTGAATTATAAGCATATTGTGTTGGGGGGCCGGGTGAGTGATGGCCGGTTTGTGGTGGAGGTCCATATAGATTTGGCGGCATCTGTTGAACTGGCCGGGGCTCCCGAATTATTCCTAATTTCTTCAATAACCGCCAGATGTAATCAAAGAAGAAATAACATCCAATGATTATCCAGATGAAGAATACCATGCCCAGCATGCTGCTCAGGAAAATATTATCAGGCCATATTTCCAGAGCAGAACTGGTGAGATTGATTGAGAAATGAAGAAGAATTGAAGCATGCAGTCCGTACTTCACAAAGGCATATCCCAGGGCAAAGCCAGTGACTAAAACTTGAGGTACTTTCCAGAAATCCCAGCCTCCCACATGAGCCAGGGCAAAGAAAATTGCCGAAAAAGTGATTAAACCCATTGTCATTGGATTAATATCCAGTCCCCCGCCAATGAGTTTTTTCAATGGGTTTTTCCATTTATTGATTATTGCGATTATTACAAGAGGCACCCCAATGAGTAAAAGCCTTGATACCAGTTCTTCAAAGACCGCAGCATTGAACAGACCATATATCAGTTCCGGCCTGGAAAATTCATCAAAGTTTGGTGTGTTCATCTCAACACTGGTTATTGCCAGAAATACAAAATAAACCATGCTGAAAAATGAGCTGGCCATGAAAAGTTTCGCCACACCTTCGAGGCTGCTCTTTGCCTTTTCCGGGGCAGTTAGCGAGAGAAGAACCTGATTTTTCCTGGAGAGCCAGTCCCTGAAAAGATCATATTTCCCATAGGAAAATGCCAATATTAAAATGACCAGCATGAGAATATGCCAGGTCTGAAATCCGGCTCCACTGAAGGTAAATAACAATAGTGGAACAGGGAAAATAAGGAAAAACACACCTTCTGGAAGCAGAAGCACTGATGGGTCATCGACCGATGGAACTGATGGGGTGGTAATCCATTCCTGTATCTCGGGAGTCATGGCCAGGACAATTATGAAACTCAATACCAGAACCACCAGATAAGATATGAAAGCTGTGCTCCAGAGCATTGCCTTGATTGTCCTGAGCATTTCCTTTGCTGGATCCTTGGGCGGCTGATACATCATCTGAGGTGTTGTCGGTGGGGGTGGATGTTGATAATAATGTTCTGAACCCTGGGGTTCGGATGAGGTTTCATCTTCTGGTGTAGCCGGGGTAGAATTTTGTAATTCTGTAGGCTCTGGCTCTATTTCCAGATATGCAGGAACTTTATCAACCGGTAATGGCTTGACCATGCAATATAGAATAATTCATTGATTAATAATACTGTGCACGATTAAGTTAATTTTTCAGGACAAACACTTCTCCTGGAACAGTGTTTACATTTGCCTGGTTTATTGTGATTTCTATGAACCTCTCCACCTGATGTCAGAACTTTTCGCATCTCATGCGCTTTCTTCAGAACCATATCCTTGAGGCCTTTATCATACTCAATTTCATTCTCCACCTGGCCATATCTAATAATACCATGTGACGGTGGAATTCCGAACTCTTCCTCTATGAGAACACAGTAGGTTGCAACCTGTAGTATATGCGAGAATAGTGGCCCTCTGGGAACCCGGCCAGTTTTGAGTTCAACAGGTATATGCTCTTCTCCGATCAGGAGTATGAAATCCGGCCTGCCTGAAAGTCTGTATGTTTCAGAAACGAATAGCTTGGGTTTTTTCTTCTGAGAATCAACATAGGTTATGTCATGACGAACCTTGTGCTTTCTTCGCTTGAACACAGCCAGTTCAAATCTTTTCAGAGAATGATACAGAAAATAACATGCACCAACAAGCCAGGCCAGTGATATAGCCTGCAATATCTGGGCAACCTCCGGCACGAAGAAATCTGAAAGCAAAGTAACCGATAACACACCAATGACCGTTGCCACAAGTGCAAAAATTAGAATTATTCTCTGGTATCTCAGGGTTGATGCACCTTTTGGCATTGTCTCCGCCTTGTAGAGGAAATAGCAGGCAGCCAGAACCCAGATTAGTGCAATAACGCCCATTATCATTCCAATGTCCAGACCAACCTCCATGGTGAATGAAACCCCAATAATGGAAATTAGTGTAGCTGCAATTGCGAACCATAGAACAACACTCTCAAAGATTTTTGCCTGGCTCTCGTCCTGAACAATACCTCCAAGGTCAGATGTAACTGCCTCATGGTCCTTCTCGCCCTTGACCAGTTCAGGTGAATCTTTATCATCCTTGCCGCGGCTCAGCCACCAGCTCAATGGGCAATAACCATATTTTTCAAGCGCACTGGCTGAAATGATCGGCTCTTTCCCCAATTCTGATACTGTGCCCATGTGCACTCAATCCCAAATAGATGATAAAAACCTTTCTATCCTATTTTTGATACAGCAAATGAGGTTTGCGAAATATAGCAAGCGTAATATTTGACGAATATAAATATGAGTTATCTGTCAAATATGGATTCTATCGATTGTAGAAAATTGGAAATACCCAGATGGGTTTTCACGCCTGTGATAATATGAGAGTGATTCATGATGGCCAGGAGATGGACATTCGGGCACTGTGGATGGAAGGCCAGAAAGTCAGATGTATTGATCAAAAAATTCTGCCACATCAATTAGAATTTATTGATGCCAGTACCGTGGAAGACATGGCTGTTTTCATCGAGGACATGACAGTTAGAGGAGCACCCAGCATCGGTGCAGCAGGGGCATATGGAATGGCCATGGCCCAGATAACTGGTATGGATTTGAATGATGCCGCCATCCGGCTAAAAAAAACTAGGCCTACGGCTTTTGATTTGTTCTTTGCAGTGGACAGAATGCTGGCTGCCGCAAATGAAGGCCAGGATTTAATCAATGCCGCCGAGAAATATGCTGATGAAATTGTAGAAAAATGCAGGCTTATTGGTGAGCATGGAAATGCTATTATTCCAGATGGCGCAAGAATTCTCACACACTGCAATGCTGGGGCATTGGCAACAATTGATTTTGGAACCGCCCTTGCACCCATAAGGGCAGCTTTCAATGCAGGTAAGAAAATTCATGTTTATGCAGATGAGACAAGACCAAGGCTTCAGGGTGCTGCATTAACTTCCTGGGAGTTGGTGCAGGAAGGAATACCTCATGATATAATTCCAGACAATGCAGCTGGCCATTTCATGCAGCGTGGCGAGGTAGATTTATGCATTGTTGGAGCCGATAGAATTTCAGCCAGTGGTGATTTTGCCAACAAGATCGGAACGTACGAAAAGGCAGTCTGCGCCAAAGAAAATAATGTGCTGTTTTATACAGCCGCGCCTGTGAGCACTTTTGATTTCTCATTGACATGTGGTTTTGATATTCCTATAGAAGAAAGAAGCCAGGATGAAGTGCGATATGTGGGTAGTGAACTTATTTGTCCTAAAGAAGCCAGTGCTCGAAATCCTGCATTTGACATGACACCTGCAAAATTTCTGACTGGCATAATCACCGAATCTGGTATTTTCAAGCCAAGGGAACTTGATAGAACAAAATTACAATAGTTATTTAATGAACTATTGATTGGGGCAATAATATGAAGCTGGTAACAACCTGGTTTGGCACATTCATAGTTGATGATGAAGGCCAGATAGTTGAAAAAATGCTTTTTCCTCGGAACGAGAAAGAGATAGCCAACAGGCTGGAGCTTATTGATAACGGTGAGATTCTGGCCGAGGAAGAGGAACTGGCCGGCGGCAAGGAACTTGAAGTTTGCGAGAAACGGCTGGAACTTCTTGGTTCATTCTCGGATTTCCAGCAGCCAGATATTAAACCTGAGGATTTCGGATTTAGCTTGACCATGCTGAACAAGGCAATGCTTTCCCGTGGCCGCCAGAAAGTGAAAGCCAGTACGTCTCCAGATGAGCAAATTGTTCAGGCCATAAGGACCATTGATGACCTTACGAAAATTATTAACCTCATGAGCGAAAGATTACATGAATGGCATGAATTGAATTTCCCAGAACTTACCAGACTGGTGAATGAAAGCCAGTATATTGAATTAATAGAAGATTACGGTGACAGAATAAGTATATTGAATTCTGGAAAAGTAAGTATCAAAGACAGCCTGGGTGCAGATGTCTCGGAAGCTGATGCCGGGGCAATGAAAATTCTTGCCAGCAGTTTACAGACGACTCTTCGGCGCAGGGATGAAATGGAGACATACATAGTATCCAGAATGGATGAGATTGCCAAAAATACTGCATATCTGGCAGGTCCACTGGTCGGGGCAAGATTGATATCACTAACTGGCGGTATTGACCGCCTTTCAAAGGTTCCTTCCAGCACAATTCAACTTCTTGGAGCAGAAAAGGCACTATTCAAACATCTCAAGGATAATGCCAAACCTCCAAAACATGGAGTTATTTTTCAGCATCCCCTCATCCATCGGGCACCGCACTGGCAGCGTGGGAAGATTGCCCGAACCTTAGCAGGCAAAATCAGCATTGCTGTGAAGATGGATCGATATGGAGATAATTTCATTGGCCCGGAACTGGAAGAGCAGCTGAACAAACGGGTTGAAGAAATTAAAAAGAAATATCCCAAACCAAAGAAGAAAGGTGGCTTTTCAAAAAGGGGAGGCCAGCACCGTAAACCAGGCTCTAAATGAACTTGAATTGTTTCGTGATTTAAACATTCCATTTCTAGTTTCTATCCCAAGTTTGACATTTAAATCCTAACCTTGACAATTGATGTCTAAATATTCATCAAATACTGAATGAATTAGAAATTCATCTGTTTAGGGTTAGGGAGCCCTCATTTGCTAAATTTATCTGTCATTCAATGACTTTCAGGGATGCCTGCTGCCATCACAAATGTAGAGCAGCACTTCTTGCACTTCACATAAGTGCCATGCTCACGGACAATGTCCAAATTATTCACAGGCGTCCCTACTTCCTTGACACCCGGGGCACGGGTGTCAATATTTTTGAGAACCAACTTATCAACAGTTGGACTGACGAGAAAGCGAGTTGGAGGCACAGAATGATTAAATACTCCCACCACACAAAAACACAGAAAACACCACTGCCGTTATTCCGGCAAAACATTATTACCTGAATCCATCTTGGAGCACCTGGAAGTGACCTCATGGACCCCGTAAGAATATATTTCGTAGGAACTGCTGGCTCGGGTAAGAGCACACTAACGCAAGCATTCAAGCTCTGGATGGACGAGCGTGGACTGAACGCCATAACAGTGAACCTTGACCCTGGAGTGGATGAACTCGGCTATACGCCGGATGTTGATATTCGTGACTGGGTTTCAGTGCCGCAAGTAATGGCCGAACAGGGCCTGGGACCAAATGGGGCTCAGATTGCCTGCGCCGATATTGCGGCAATCCAGTTTCCGGAAATTGCCACTGTAATTGAGGAATTCAGGGCCGATTATGTGCTTATAGACACACCAGGCCAGATAGAGTTATTTGCCTTTAGAGAGGCAAGTTCCGTATTCATGAACGCATTTTCCTCTCAACGTAATGTCATATTTTTCGTGCTGGACCCGGCTGTTGCCAAAAAGCCGGTGGGTCTTGTTTCCTTGCTCATGCTTTCATCGTCAATCCAGTTCCGATTTGACGCACCTATGGACATTGTTCTGAGCAAAGTTGATTTGCTTGAGGTGGATGAAACCCAGGAAATATTAGAAATGGCCAGTGATTCATATAGGCTTCAGGATGCCCTGGACCAGGGGGGAATGAACATGCATGCTGTTTCGGCAACCGAGTTCCTCAGGGCCATGGAGAGCCTTGGAGCCCTGAAGATTCCAAAGCTGGTTTCCAGTCATGAAATGTTTGGTATCGAGGATTTGTACAATACAATTCAGCAGTATTTCTATGGTGGCGAGGATCTTCGTCCGGATTAGGATCGAACGAAGTTTTTCGTTCAGATTGAGACTGAACGAAGCTTTGCGCCCAGATTAATCGCATAATCAACTTTATGTGGCAGTCCACCTTTCCAGGCATGAAATCATGAAAGTACCTGTTCAAGTTCATTGCATTGACCAGCTCCTGGGAGGCGGATTCGAGGCCGGTGCCATAACCGAGATTTACGGTGAGGCAGGAAGTGGCAAGACAAATATGTGCCTTCAGCTGGCCAAGGCCATTATCCAGTCAGGAAAAAAGGTCATTTATATTGATTCAGAAGGGCTTTCCATGGACCGAATTCAGCAAATTTTTGGTGATGATTATGAATCAATGGTGAAAGATCTGTTGATATTCGAGCCATATGATTTTGAAGAGCAGGATGCTATAGTGAACAAGGCAGTGACATTGGCTCTGAAAAATGATGATATCGGACTTGTAATTCTGGACTCGGCGACAGGCCATTATCGGGTTGAACTGGCCAAGGATCTGGAGAAATCAGAGCGCAAATCATTTATCGGCCAGATAACTGGCCTCCTGAAACTCTGCCGCCGCCGGATTATTCCGGTTCTGCTAACCAGTCAGGTTTATACTGACATTGACAAAGGCATTTTCAAGCCACTGGGCGGTCATGTTCTTCGACACAATGCCAAGGTGATAATTTATCTAGTGAGAGATGAAGATATTCCGGGCCGCCGGATTGCCATTTTGATGAAACACAGAAGTCTGGCCGAGGGTGAGCGCGCGGAATTTTGGTTGACGAGGAATGGTATAGAATGTCGATAATAATCAACCATTATGGCTATGTGTTTAGAGTTCCCGATTCACAATAAAATCAACAGCATCTTTTAGAATTTCTTTTCCAGAATCAGAATATGGTACATCATCAAGGTATACCAGTGCGTGTTGAGAAAAATATTTTGCCTGGTCTCTTACCCATTCTTTACATCCATGTTTTTTGTATAGTGCGATTATTCTGTCAACATCTGCCTGGCTCTTTTCTTCTCTTGTGATTTTGAACACATTGTGAACATATTCAAGATTTTCAGTATCGCCAGCTTCTTCCAGCTTCTTAATTAGATGAATAAGTAAAAGAGTGCGTTTTCCTTCGAGAATGTCACCGCCTAACTCCTTTCCTGTTTTTTCTGAAAATACATTGAGCCAGTCATCATGTATCTGGAATGCCCGTCCAAGATTATAGCCAAACTTGATCAGTGGTTCAATGGCAGCATCATTTCCTGCAATAAGCGCGCCAAGTTGTAATGGGCCAATGATTGTGTACCAGCCAGTTTTTCTATCCACCATTTCATAATACTCTTCTTCAGAAACTACTCTTCCGGATTTGGTCCAGCTTAATTCCAGATACTGGCCTTCGCAAGTGGTCTGTAGAAATTTTTCCATATTCTCAGCCACAAGGCATGATAGCTCACACCCAAGCCCTTCATAATTGGCCAGGAGAATTTTCCACATTATGAGGTGCAGATGATCGCCAGCATTCACAGCCAGTTCATCACCATGAAGTATTTGCAAGGTCGGACTGCCCCTTCGTTCCAGGCTTTTGTCTTCAAAATCGTCATGTATTAGCAGCCAGTCTTCTGAAACTTCCATTGCTGCTGCAGTGGTCAGGGCTTTGGAAAGATCCTCCCCACTTGCTTGGCATGATAATAATAATAAACCTGGGCGCACATATTTTCCACCTCTTTTTGGATAATCAATGACCATTTCCCAGTGCTTGTCCAGCCCAAATTTTTTACTGGCAATTTCTTCCTGACTTGGTAGAAATCCAAAAATTTCATCTTTAACAGGTTGGCGGTTATTGGCTAGAAATTCCAGAAATAGGCTTTCCTTTGTCTCGCCATTAACAGTATCGTAAGTCGGTCCCATCTTACTCCTCCGGTTCCATGGCATTGAGCCATTCTGATAAATGCCCAGTCACTATTGCCGGGGTATTTTGTAATGCATCAATATCTCTGGCACCTAACAGGAACATGGCTACTTTTAGTTCTGCAACCAGCATATTTAATTCCTTCTCAACAGCATCGGCACTCTCCATTGCCGGTGCCAATAATTTTCGTGAATAACCGCCAGCCATTGCCCCAAGTGCAATTGCCTTTGCAGCATCCAGGCCGGTGTTCAGGCCTCCTGTGGCAATAATTGGAAGGCCAACATCCGCCTCCAGAATGGATAATGGGGTAGGTATGCCCCAGTCCCAGAAGATCTCACCCAGGCGTGCCAGTATCTCTTCATTCTTGGCCATTGCCCGGTGGTATTCCACAGCAGCAAAACTTGTTCCTCCCATGCCTCCTATGTCAAATCCTTTTACGCCTTTAACTCTCAAATCCTGAGCAACATCACGGTAGATGCCAGCCCCAGTCTCCTTGGCCAGCACAGGAATCTCCTTGGCAATTTCGCCAATGGCATCCAAACAACCATGGGCATTTGTGTCACCTTCGGGCTGAACTATCTCCTGAAGATAATTCATGTGGATAGCCAGTATATCTGCATCAATCATTTCCATTGCCTTTTTGCATCCCTCAATTCCGAATGCCTGATGCTTATCCTGGGCAATGAGCTGGGGTGCCCCAATATTACCAATTACCAGCGGCACATCATAATCTTTAATGCATTCGTAGGTTGGAGCGAGTTCGGGATGTTCGACAGCAGCCCTCTGACTGCCCAGCCCAAGGCCCACGCCGACCCTTGCTGCGCCCTCTGCCAGATTGCGGTTAATTTTTTCTGCGCCGTTGAATCCACCGGTTATGGCTGAAATCACAATCGGAGCAGCCAGTGTTTTTTCGAATAATTCGATAGAGCAATCAATTTCATGCATATCTATCTCTGGAAGTGCTTTGTGAAGCAAATGCACATCGCTCCAGTAATTTTTCTTTGAATTCACATCCTTATTCAGACAAATATCAATATGATCTGCTTTTCTCTCAAACACCATTCACTCACCTTTAATCTCCGTACCCAAATAATCTTCATTCTTTAAAGCACTGGCTAGCCTTCCCGGAACCAGGCCATTGATAACCTCGACCTTGCATCCAAGCTTGGCAATTTCAAACATCAGGTCAAGTTTACGCTGCATGCTGCCAGTTACATCAGCATCCTCAACTGTGAAATTAATCTCCTGACCTGGTTGAATTGTTTTTAGCGGTGCTTCGCCATCAGCAGCCGGGAAGCTGGCGAATACACCATCAACTTTTGTAACGAAAATGCATCTTTCTACTTTCAGGTCCCTGGCCAGTTTCAGCATTATATCATCACCAGAACAGATGGCAATTCCCTTGGTCTTGTCAACCACAACATCACCGAAGGTTATGGGCGTAATGTCAATATCCAGGTAATGCGCAAATACATCTGAAGGAAATTTCACAAGTTCACCATTGTCGAATACAGTTATGGCCCCTGCCGGAACCGAAGCCACCGGAACATTTGCTTTATGAAAGCCGTCCTCAATTATTCGATTAAGAAGGCGCATATCCTTCTGAACCGTGCAAACACCGTCACGCTGGCTCTCATCTGTAAATCCTAAATGTAAATTATGCTCCTTTGCCTTGATGTGGCCGAAAGAACCTCCGCCATGAACCATAATTTTTTTTCCGGGTACTGAAGCAATTTCCTGCGCCAGTCTTTCAATAACATCATGCCTGGCAGTTGTTTCCTTGCTCTTGTCAGTAACTACACTTCCACCCAGTTTTATCAGTATCATTGCCGTGTCATTATTGCCAGCATATAAATAAGTATTCAGCCATAATCTCTTTGTTTATAGATTGCTGATTACGAGATTACGGAACTTTTGATTGTGTTTGCTGGATATTGCTCAATCATGTCGGGTTCTCAATATGATTGTAGTTTGATATCGAACCCAACCATTGTCATCAAAATGCTGCGAGCAGTACGACATTAGATTTAGCCTGAATTAGATACCATGCCGTGGTCGAACGCTTGTAGAAAAATACTGGCTGCGTTCAACAAGTCAGGTGCCGTCCAATGCTAATTCAGACACTTTGAGATTATTGGTCATTATATTATTTTGTTTTTTTGGCAATCTGCTTTGCCTTTTTCTCAGGAACTTGAAGATAATTTTCTTCGGAAACTATGCTCCTGCCGATTTCGCTCTCAGCATCCTTTCTGGCGTTTCTAGCTACCTGGCCTCCCCTGTGTGCCGCATCCTCGCATTCGGAATAACCCTGTGAATTTTTGGTTCTTGTAATTTCAGTAGTAACCCTTTCTCCAAGCATTGAGAATATTAATTCCAGATCATCCATATGGTCTCTTAGATTTTCTTTTTTCAGTCCTTTCAACTGCCTGTATTCCTTTGGAGTCAGCCCAAATGTGGCCTTCGAGATTTCGGCAGTCAGTATTGCATATTCTATGGGTGTTTTTACGCCTCTGTTCTGCCACTCTTCTGTCAATTCATCACGGATTACTATTCCCCTTACTCTTTTCTCAATCCAGTTATCAGAATATCACTTGGCCCGGTACAGTTCCTTCATGCGCTTTTGCGCCAGTTCTGGGTTCTGAATTTCCTCCACCCGTTCATAACCGACCTGTGCCAACCATTGCTTGAAAGGTTCAGCCGTCTTGGATGGGATAGACTGAATTATTCTGAAAAGTGATTTAGTATTTGCGCAGTCTGTCAATCTTAATTTACCGTCCTGTGCCTCCAATTTCAATTGTACCCAAATTGGGGACAGTTCAAGGCCAGTAAACTCTCTGTCTTTCACTTTACCCCAATATTGTCTTGGTGTCGGACTCTCCGTCAATGCTCCAACAACATCCACTACTGAAAAATACCATTCCCCTTCATGCCAAATTCTGCGAATTCCCTTGCCTTCGAATACCACCAGAGCTTTTTCCTCGGCCATTTCTTCTTTCATTGAAAAGAATATGTGAGTTTTGGTTCTTAAAGTCTTATGGGGGGTTGGCGAAAGTGTTGTAGCAACCACTCAGACGGGGCATGATGTGCTGAATCTAATTCAGGTTGAAGGAAAGGGTTTTATGCCGAAGGCCAAATTACTGGGCAGGTGGATGAGATGGAAGGGGGAACTGGAGATGGATTAGGAAAAATTCATGATATAAACGGAAATCCACTTTTATTTCAAGGAGAAACTGCTCTCTCGACTTTTTTGGGTAGGATATATCCGGAAGGCGGAGCCTTGGAACATGTCGAATGGATGGGAAGCATGATATTAACCAACCAACGTTTTATTTTTATTGGCTTCAATAATCGAATGGATGAAGGCTCCCCCTATCTTGTGGGAGAAATTCGCAGGCAATACAGAAAGAATCAGGATCACAAAATGAGAAATTTTAGTTATTTGTCTATTGGATTGAAAGAGATTACCAAGAATAATTTTACTTTTTTAGGAAATGTTATGTTAATTGGAAATGACTTTAAAATTAAAATAAGCCCAAATAAAGCTTTTCGTAAGGAGTTACGAGCCCAAATTACATGAAATAGTTACCAGCCTTCGCTGATATTTTAGATAACTCTTAAATATTAAA